>CATIYU010000029.1 GCA_949739085.1 uncultured Eubacteriales bacterium
ACCAGCATGGTGCCGAAGTAGTTGCCTTTCTTCAGGGCGGCGCGGCAGTCCTCCTCGCTCATCTTGCCCTTGCGCAGCTCCACCATCTTGGCCACCATGCCGTCCATACCGGCGTAGGTCTCGGGGTCCAGGATCTCCGCGCCGCTGACGTCGAAGCCGTTTTTCTCTGCGGCGGCCTTCACCTCGTCCACATTGCCCACCAGGATGACATTCATCAGGTCCTCCTTCATCAGGCGCTGGGCGGCCTCCTGGATGCGGGCGTCGGGACCCTCGGTGAAGACGATAGTGCGGCGGTTTTCCTTCAGGTTCTTCAAAAGAGCGGTAAACATGGCAGATTCCTCCGTATTTTTGTTGTAACCGCAGGGCGGGCCCTGCACAGATAAAACCATTATACACCAACCCCATCCCGTCCTCAATAACAATTTCGCAAATTTCTGAAAATTCCGCGCCAAGGCGGGTCCAGTGCCTGCTGCTGTGTATTGCCCTGGACGAGAAATTTGAGGAGGTATTCTACTTCCGGCGAAAAAGGGAGGGAGGCGCGGTCCGGCGCTTCCCTCCTATGTATTCAAGACAGGCGGCTGATGAGCTCCAGCAGCCAGGGGTGCCGTCCGGCCAGAGCGGCGGAGACAGCCTCCCGGATGGCGGCCCGGGTCTCCGGAGAGACCGCCTCACCCGGAGCGATAACGATGGTTCTCGCCCCTTCTGCGGCGGAGCCGATGGCCAGCGGGGCCTGGGCCACGCCTCCGATGGCGATCTCCGAGGCGGCGGCAACCCCACCGGCGGCGTAAACCCCGTAACAGAGGCCCCCTAGGGCCAGCCAGCCGAAAGCAAAGCCGCCTACCGCGATTCCACCGGCGGCGAACCCGCCCGCAGACAGCAGTCCCAGGGAGAGGCATCCGATGGACACCAGCAACCCCAGGGAGATGACCCCCAGATTGATGAGTCCCACGCAGAGAATACCGATGGACACCAGCCCTGTGGCCACGTTGCCGATGGCGATAATCCCCTTAGCCCGGACGAAGCCGTTGTCCTGCAAGTGGATGTGGACCAGGGGCAGGCCCCAGAGGGTCCGCTCGCTCTTGTACTCATACCGCCATCGGTGGTAGTAGTTGTTGACGACGGTCTGGCATGGGGGCGTCTGCGCCGTCTCCTCACCGGTAATCAGGTAGTCCAGGGTAACGCCGAAATAGCGGGCCAGGATGGATAGATTGTCCATGTCCGGCCTGGACGCGCCGGACTCCCACTTCTGCACCGCCTGGCGGGTGACGCCCACCATCTCCGCCAGCTGCTCCTGGCTCAGCCCCTTCTGGCGGCGCAGCTGGTTGAGCCGCTCACGAAACTCCATTGTCAAAGATCCTCCTTCGCTTTGATGGCCTCAGCATATCACCCTAGTGGAAAAATGGCTACCAAAAGGTGTTGGAAATTTGACAACCAGCGGTTGCGTCCGGCAAAAAGGGGACGCTTTAGGGGGGCAACTCAGCCCAGATAGCTGCTGTCAAAGCCGTAGGGCAGCAATTCTTTAAGGGTCAGCTCCAGGGTCTCCCCGGCGCTGTTGACCAAGATGACCTCCAGGTCCGGGGCAAACTCCTGCAGCACCTGGCGGCACACGCCGCATGGCGCGCAGAATTTTTCCGTGGTGGCGGCAATGGCGATCCGGGTAAATTTCAGATGCCCCTCGCTGACGGCCTTAAAGACGGCGGTGCGCTCGGCGCAGATGGTGGGGGTGTACCCGGCGTTCTCAATGTTGCACCCGGTATAGACTGTCCCGTCGCCGCACTCCAGGGCCGCGCCCACCGGGAAGTGGGAGTAGGGCACATAGGCCATTTTCAGCATGTCCACAGCGGCGGTGCAGAGCTCTTTCTTTGTCATAACCATTCTCCTTTCAGTGGCGGGCGCGCGTTTTTTCTCTTGCGGAAGCCGCAGCCTAATCCCAGTCCACGCCAAAGTCGGGCCGGACGCTGGTGTCCATGATGTCCTTGGCGTCATAGAACTGCAAATACCGCTTCCTGGATTTGCGGAGGGTGGTGCCGTCGGGGTGGAGCCGGTCGCAGATCACGGCGCAGATGTCCTTTTTGATAAAGCTGAAGCTCTCCGTGCCCACGGAGCAGAAGACCCGGAAGCCCTGGTCCTGCAAGTAGCGGAAGGCCTCGCCGGTGTTGGTCCAGTCGTTGCCGTCGGGCCGCTCCCCGTGGGGGTAGAAGAGGATCGTGGTGGGGCCCACCAAACTGCCCACCTCGTCGAACCACCTCTGGGTGTCCGTCTGGATTTTGGCCATGTTGCCGCTGCCCAGCCGGATGTGCCCCCAGGTGTGGCTGCCGAAGGTCCAGCCTGTGCGCCGCAGCTCCTCAATGATGGGCAGAACCGCGTCCCGCTCCGCCTGACGCTGGGCCTCCAGATCATCGGTCCACTCCACGCGGCTGTCGGTGGCGGTGCGGTAGCCGAGAATCCCCTGGTAGCCGGTGAGGCTCAGACAGGCCTTCGCCCCGAAGGGGGAGAAATCCGGGTGGTCCTCCACGAACTTGTCCAGCATGGGGATGGCGTCCAGGTCCCGGGAGACGGCCTCGTTGCCCGCCGGGTCCAGCCCCCAGGACCAGACCTTGCCGTCCTCGCCCAGGATGAGCTTGTAGGCAAAGCCGTTTTCCAGCATGTATTCATAGTAGTTGGTGTCGTCATAGGAAAAAATCAACGGCTTTTTGCCCTCCGGCAGGTACAGGGTGTTGCGGACCATCCTGGGGCTGCCGTCCTCGCCGGTGGTCTCGCTCCACACATCGGCGATGTCCACCAGCACGTAGCCGTTGGCGTAGACGCTCTCCAGGATTTTCGTGAACTCGCCTGCTGTAACCATATAGTCGTCCAGACCCTTCTCCTGGGCGTCGCCGTCAAAGGCCAGCTCCGGGTAGGCGATGACGGGGTGGAAGAAGAGGTGCTCCACCAGCCCGTCGTAGGCCGCATAGGTCACGCCGTCCCGCTGGCCGCCCTCGGGCATGACGGTGGGGTCCAGAATCTGGTAGGGCTCGGGCTCCGGCTCTGGTTCCGGGTCGGGTTCCGGCTCAACGTCCGGCTCCTGGTCCGTCTGGGCGTTATTGTTGTCCGTCTGGCCGGAGATTGCGCCTTCGTCCGGAGCGGGGCCGGCTCCCTGGCTGGGGTCCGCCTGCTGGCCGCAGGCGGACAGCAGCAGCATGACAAGGGACAGCAGCAGTGCGGTGCGTTTTTTCATGTTTCTATTACCTCCTGGGGGCGTTCCCGTCCGCCCCATATCTCTGCCCCTAGTATACCACGGGGCCGGTTACAAACCAACCCCCAGTTGCCGGGAAAAGATGACAAAAGGGTTACAGAGCCCAGGCCAGTATGGTCCCCAGCTCTGTCTCAAACCCCAGCGCCCGGTACATGGCCGCGTCACCGGGGGCGCAGCCCACGGTGAGGCTGGCGAGGCCCCGGCTCCGGCTCCAGTCCCGGGCTGCTATGGCCAGAAGCCTGGCTCCGCCGCGGCGGCGGAAGACGGGCTCCACGAAAAAGTCGTCAAACACGCCTGCTTCCGTGCAGGCGAAGGTGGAAAAGCAGGGGCTCACCGAGCACATGCCCACGGCCCGGTATCCCCGCCTCAGCAGGAAAAAGGTAATTTTTCCCTCCCGGACGGCCTCCGACAGCCGGGCTTTCTTCTCATCGTCCAGGGGCGATTCCTGGATCTCCGCCAGGAAGCCGTTCTCCAGCTTCTGGAGCTGCCAGCCCAGGTCCTTGTCCGCCGGATTTTTCAGGATCTCCACAGTGAAGGGGATCTCCTCCTCCGGCGGCAGGAGCATGAGAGGCATCCCCCACTCGTCCGCGCCGTTGGGCTGGAAGCCCACGGACTGCCAGAACCTCCGGCGGCGGTCTGTATTGACGTTCAGCTCAAAGTAGGCCGCGCCCCGCTGGCGGCCCCAGTCCAGCAGCGCGGCGGCGCATGACCGGCCCGTGCCGTTCCCGCGGAATTCGGGAAAGACGCAGAAGTCCATGATAAAGAATTTCCCGTCCTCGCTGAGATACCCCACGACCGACGTAAAGCCGATTTCCTGGCCGTCCCGCTGGAAAAAGAGGACGTGCAGCGGGTCTTTTTCCCGGGCGAGGAGGGCTTCGACAGCGGCGCGGTACTCCGGCCCCGTAAAGTAGGCTTCGTCCTCCGCGTCAAAGTCCGGGGAGAGGTCTCGGTGAAAGTAGGCGTACAGCGCCTCCCAGAAGCGGGCGGATTCGCTGGGAGCGGACAGCTCCCGGATGGTGATTTGGTTGTCCATTTGGCATCCTCCATAAAATATTAGGAGGGTCAGAAGCCGTGGACCCTCCGTTCACGGTTCATTTTCATAGAAATCATCCTCTCTGTATGGATTTGCCGGATGCGGCAAGTTCAGTATACCGCCCAGGCGGGGGTTTGTCAATGCCGCTCCCCCAGGCACAAAAGCGTCCCCCGGACAGGCATCCGGGGGACGTTCCGCTATTTCAGGTCCTCCAGCCCCGCCCGGCAGAAGGAGTCAAAATATTGGTAGTAGGGCTCCAGAAAGGTGTAGCCCTCCACCAGGACGTCCGGCAGCTGTGGGGAGCAAACCAGGCTGTCAAAGGGCCGTTCACAGCCGATGGAGACGTCCTTTTTATTGTACCAGGGCGCCAGCAGCGGGGAGGGCTCCCCCTTTTTCCGGGCGTAGTCCCGCCCCTGGAGCTGAAAAACGCCGTCCTTGGCGAGCCGCCGGGCCAGCTTTTCCAGCCGCTTCGGGTTTTCGTCCATGTCCCGGCGCATGGCGGCCATGGTCTGGGCGGCGGCGTTCCAGAACCCCACGCCGTAGCTCCACCCCTCGGGGGTGATCTCAAACCAGAATACGGGCTGGCGGGTCCATATGTCGTTCTCCGGCCGCAGGGTGAGCCAGAGGTGGTCCTTGTAGGGCCCCTGCCCGTGGAGGCGGCGGGCGTCCCGGTAGATGCGGCAGACGTGGAGGCCCAGCCCCAGCTTGGGGAATTTTTCAGTGAACCGGTCATAGACCTCCCGGCCCAGGTCCATGGTGGGCTGGTAGAGGTATTGGAGGTACTCCTCCTTGTGGGCGGTAAACCACTCCCGGTTGTTGTTGAAGCGGATGCCCCACATGAATTCTAAGGTTTTATCGCAGTAGCCGGTAAACATGGCGGTATCGCCTGCCTCTCTTTGTACTGGAACCATCATACATTGGTTCCAACAAAAAGTCAAGAGCCAAAGCGCCGCGCCAGGTTCTCCGGCGCGGAAGGAGGCGGGCCGCAAAAATCCTAAAAAACGGCGCACAATTCATAAAAAAGAGTTGGTGACAGACGGGCAAAACCATGGTACAATAGGCATAACCGGCCGGGGCCGCCCGGCCAGCAACCGAAATGGACGAAACGGAGGAGAATCGCTATGAACAGATTCGGGATTACCATTGAGCCGAAGCACACCCCGCCCCTGGATACGGACTTCATCCCCCTGCTGCTCTTTAACCGCGCCTTCCTGGCGGACGCGAAAAAGCCTGTCTCTATCGCGGTGGAGCGCGCGGACGGCCAGATGGCCTCCTGCCACACCTTCATCCACGGCACGGCGGACATGGCCGAGGCCGACTGCTACTACATCAACCGTCTGGTGAAGACCATCCTCTGGATGAAGGGCGGCTTCAAGATCTATGTCAGCGGCGACGAGGGGATCTATGAGTACCTGAAAACCGCCTACAACGCCCGGGGAGAGCAGGAGTTTGACTGGGACTACATGGCCGGTATCTTCGAGCGCCCCTTTGAGGTGGTCCTGGTGGACAAGGTCCCCGAGGCCAAGGACTCCCCCAAGCCCATGGGCGGCCACCTGAAGGGCTGCCGCATCGGCTTCGACGCCGGCGGAAGCGACCGGAAGGTCTCCGCGGTCATCGACGGCGAGACGGTCTACTCCGAGGAGGTGGTCTGGTTCC
>CATIYU010000030.1 GCA_949739085.1 uncultured Eubacteriales bacterium
AACTCTTTGGAGCATGACGGGTTTAGCGGCGGCCAGAAAGGACGCCTGGAGAGCGCTGCCGCTGTCGCCAAAGTAGTAATCGGCAAAGGCGACGGCGCGGTTGACGTCAGCGGAGTTGTCAAAAATACCCCAGCCGCCCCGCTGGAAGTCCCCCACGATCTGTAAGTACTCGTCCAACAGCCAGGGGCGCATGGAGCGGTAGGTGGACTCGCACAGTGGGTGGGGCCGCCACCAGAGGAGGGCGGCGTCGTGGCCTCGAAAGGCGTGCAGTACGGTGCGCAATTTATCTAGATATTTCTCGTTCCATTCCAGCATCGCGGCAATAGAGGTGTTGTAAAGAACAATCTTTTTCCTTGCGCCGCCGGGCGGGTTTATGAGAGCGTCCCACTGTTCCGGCAGATTAAAACCGGCGGGCTTGGACAGGATGGCCTCGTCAAATTTGGGGGAGCCCAGGGCAACAAACTTATTTTCCAGGATCTCCGGAGTGCCGCCGGGCAGCCCCAATTTAAGGAAGGCGTTTATGTACTCCCGGCGTATTTTTTCAGATTGGAGAAAAGCGCGGTCAGCATACCAGCAGCCAGGGACTGTGCACATGCCGTCCGAAACAGAATTAACGGAGATGAAGTAGGGGATATAGAAGAGGCGGGCAGCGAACTTTTTCAGGCGGGTGCTGTAAAAGTCGGGATGAACAGTTGTGACATAGTTGAAGCTGTCGTATCCATTGTGGATAAAGACGGCGTCTGGACGGCGCTTCTCGAAATCGTACAAGTCATAGCGGACAATAGGCACGTCCTTGGGATACATGCCGCCTTCGTAGTGAACCACGCCGAGAGAGCCGTCCGGATTCTTGTCATAGTAGGGGATGGGGACGACAAAAGCGTCGCAGTTGGGGTCCGCCGTGGCGGCGCCCCATACGCTTTTTAACGAATCCCACATGGAAGCTTTGTAGGGCAAAAAGACAACCTCCAGGCGCACAGGAATTTCGTCCCGCACGCTGTGTTCCACCCGGAGCAGGGCCTTGTTCAGCGCTTTGTAGGTCTTTTGGGCGGAGAGGGACCCGCTCGCGCCTACGCTCGCCTGGTAAAGGGCCTCGCAGTACGCCTCCAGCAGCCCCACGGCAGGGCAGTCCTCCCCCTCGCTCTCCTCAATGATGCCGCCAACCTGGAACGCGTTCTCCTGGCAGTCGCTCAAAAGGGCGCGGGCCGCCTCCAGCTCGCACCTGCCAATGTACTTTTTTACTGCCTCGTGGGCCTCCCGCAGTGTCTGGAGGACCTCCAGCAGCTGTGCTTTTTGCGCTTTCCTCACCATTTCACCCTCTAATGGATCTACTTCCGGGCGCTATGCGCCTGCAGTTCCCTCTGCAAA
>CATIYU010000031.1 GCA_949739085.1 uncultured Eubacteriales bacterium
ATTCAGTCATTCATGCGAAAATTGCAGCATCATCCGCCTCTCGTCTCCTGCTTTTTCCTCCACTCGGCACTTTCCTATCTTTAACTGCGGAAGTAATATCTGCTGGCAGAGGCGGGAACGCTTGGGCTGGCCGGGAAACTAGCTGGCGCGTACGCAACTGCCCAGTATGTTCACGGCGGCGCGGAGCTGGGGATTCGGGAAATGTTGGATCACTGCATGGTTATGGGAGCGCTTACCTACTCAGGCGGGTCGTCCTACGGCAAGTCGGTCATTCACCTTGGCCCGGTGGGGATTGACAACACGCTGGATATTAATGAATTCTCAGAAAATTTTGTGGTCTATGGGACACGAATGGCAGCAAAAGCGATGGAACTTTTTTCTTGATGATTTTGTCTGCGTATTGTCGGAGTGCCCTGCGAGCCTGCATCCTTTTTATCAGCACAAGACTAGATGTAAACGCTCTTTTAGCGAGAACAGAAAGCGGTTTGTAGCTAATCAGTTCCAGCAGCTTGTTCACATACTCCTGTTTGGCATTTGCCCGCCGTTCTTCGCCTAACCCTATGAAATTCTTTAGAGATGAGATCTGCTTCCAGAAGTACGCTGATGCTTTTCAATACGCTCTTTGGGGACAGACCGGGTTCGCTTTTTGAGAGACTCCTGGAAGATAAAGAGAAGTGGGCGCAGGTGCAGGACCTTCTTCCTGGCTGTTCATTGAGCTCCGGAAGCGGTCCCGTGCCATATCAATGCCGTCCTTGCGCTCCGTGGAGGCCGCTTTCCGCCGCTATTACAGCGGGGCCTCCTGGAGCAAATCCGGGGACAATAGAAAAACAGCCCGGCTGGAAAATCCAGCTGGGCTGTCCCCCTATTGAGAGGTCTGAACGTCACAGGACATATTTATCGGCTGTGACGGAATTGATCCATGGGTCACCCGCTGTCTCCTCCGCTTGCTCACCCCCCTGAGGCATAGCGCCAAGGTACCCCGCATCCTCTGTCAGGGTCTCCAAGACCGCCCGCTGGGCCTGGCTGCAAATCACATAGGCGCAATAGCGGATGCTGGTCACCCGCTCCCGAATCAGTTCCGGGCTCACGTCCTCATGGAACATCACGTAGGCGCAGTTTGCCATGCTCAGGCCGTCTACAGCCTCCTCCAGCAACTCCGGGGTCACCTGAACCTGGGGGCGGTCCGACAGCAGCTTGCCGCCCACAATGCACATCCTGCCGTAGACGGCGCTCATCTCCTGGAACGCATCCACCAGAGGCCTTGCCACGCAGACGTCCCCGTTCACATGCAGGAAAGAGATCTGGCTCAAATAGGGCTCGCTATTCCGGTTGACTGTCAGCCGCCCCTGGATATACAGCTTTTCGCCGTACCGCCGGAACAGGGCTTCGTCCAGAACGGCATCCCCTTTCACATAGGCACAGCCGTCCGGCAGGACGGTAATGTCCGTCTGCTCACTGAAGAGGGACACGGCGGCCTCCGCCAGGCTCTCCGCCACCAGCAGCCGGGGGGTGGTGAAGCGCACATTTTTCGCCGCCAGCTTCTCGAAATCAATGTCCGGGGCCAGGGCCACTATCCGCCTGTTGGCGTAGTAGTGGGCGTCCTGTCTGGCCCGAAGCTGGAAGGTGCGGTCCAAAACAGAGGTGTTTTTCAGCCGGACGCAGCCGTCCGGATAGGTGTCAATACAGCCGTTGACCGACACGGCAGACAGCAGCGCTGCCAAACTCTGCGGGCAGGTGACGCTGCCATTCACCGAGATGCCCAGGTAGCTTTTCAGGACATCCTCGCTGCTGGGGGCGATGTCCAGATTACCGTTGACGGTGAGAAACCACTTTCCATCCGGCAGAACCTGACCGGGATGGATTTCCGCCGCGCCGTTGACGCTGGAAATTCGAACCTCGCCCTCCAGGTCTAAAACCTGGTCAGCCGTCACGGAGACGGCGTAGTTCGCCAGAAGCTTCTTGGCCTCCGGGCCCGCCAGCAGGATGTCGCAAACGATCTCAATCCTCTCGTAGGCGGCAAGGGTGCTCTCCTGGACTTTCCTGGCGTCGCAGACGTAGCATGTAATCTTGAGAACCTTTTTGTTTTCCATGACGATACCTCCAAAAATTAGTCGTTGTTCTGATACCAGAGAATTAGTCTTCTCCGGGCTGAGGCCAGCCGCGCCCGGACCGTGGAGGCGGGCAGATGGAACAGTTCCCCCAGCTCCGAGGCGTTGTACCCCTGAAAATGGCGCAGGATAAAGATGGCCCGCTCTGACTCCGGCAGGCGGCCTACCAGTTGCTGAACCTCTGCCTCCCCGAAGTCCTCCTCAAAGGGGACCTGGACCATCTCCTCCTCCGGCATCTCCCGGGACAGCTTCCGGGCCCGGTCGATGAAGAGATTCTTGGCGGTCTTGTACATCCAGGAACGCCGCTGGCCCCGGCTCAGGTCCTCCAAATCCTCCAGATGAGTCATCGCCCGCACGTAGGTCTCCTGCACCAGGTCCTCTGCGGCGGCGCGGTCCCGGGTCATGGTCTCGCAGTAGCGCAGCAGCTCCTCCCGGAGGGTGGCATACAGCTCCTCAATCATTCCGGCGGGCCTCCTCTCTTGCCTGTTCACCTATAGAACGGATGAGGCGCGGCAGGTGTTGACGAAAAGTGAAAAAAATTTTCCCCTCAGCATACCACGCTTTCCGGCGGTTGACAAGGCATTGGTTTCGTGGTACTATTACGCTAAACGATATAACGAGACACATACCACTTGAGGAGGGCGGGTGCCGTGGCGGATCAGGGGCCTATGACCGAGGCCATGTACTATATTCTGCTGGCGCTTTTGAAGCCGGGCCATGGCTACGGCATGATGCAGCGGATTAAAGAGCTCTCCGGCGGGCGGCTGGTGATGGGCCCCGGGACCCTCTACGGCGTCCTCAGCCGCATGAGCCGGGAGGGACTGATCGTTCTCACCGGCGAGGAGGGCCGCCGGAAAACCTACGCCATTACGGACGCAGGGAAATCAGCGCTGCTGCTGGAGTACAGCCGCCTCAAGCGTCTGGTGGCCGACGGCGGAATTTTGGAGGTTGACCTATGAATACACTCTACCGCTTCCACCCCGGCGCATATGAGCTGGGGGCCAACGAGAAATTCTACAGCGACCTGGAGGCCCAGGGCTGGCGGCTGGTAAAGCGAGGCCGGTACCTGAGCAAATTTTCCCGCACCGCCCCCAGCGGGGCCCGCTACCGTATTGAGGTCTTTATGCCCGGCGTTCTGGGGGAGCCGGGGCTGGGCGAGGTCCGGCTGACGGTGTTTGAGGACTGCGGCTGGGAGTATATTGGCAGTCAGGGCTTTCTGCATATCTTCCGGGCCCCGGAGGGCAGCAGTGCGCCGGAGTTCTACGCCGACCCCCGCCAGCAAGCCGCTACGCTGAAGAAGGTCCGCCGGGACCTGTGGTGGGGCTGGATTGGGCTGCCTATTGTCTTCTTTCTCTTTTTCGCCAGCTTCGGTCTGGGAATCGGGAAGCCCCTTCCCCAGTGGTACTGGGCCCAGGTCCGGCGGTTTGTGGAGATTCCGAGCTACACGGCTTTTCTCTTTTTCTTTCTGCTGTTTCTGCTCTGTCAGATGGTCTGGGATACCTGGCAGGTCAACCGGACCTACTTCCGTCTCCGGCGGGGCCTCCCCCAGGACCACGCCCCCAAGGGGCGGCGGCTGTTCCCGAAAATCGCAGGCCGGGGTCTGGCGGTCTTGGCGGCCCTCTGCCTGGCGGCAACTGTGGTGCAGCTCCCGGCCGTCCAGGAGAGGGACCTGCCTCCGGCGCCGGACGGCCCCTACCTGCTCCTCGCGGACCTGGACGTGGAGGGGGAGCGTGGGGAGCTCTGGTACGGCCAGCGGGAGAGCTGCCTCACCTATTGTGCCAATCCGCTGATGGAATACTGGGACGTGTTCGAGGTCGTTGACACGCCGGACGGCCAGAAGCTGTGGATGCGCCAGGACGTCTACCGCCTGCGCTTTCCGGGCCTTGCGCCGCCCATGGCCCGGGCCCTGCGGGAGACCTCTGTGTTCGCCCCCAGCGGGGCGAACTACGAGGCCACTGCCATTCCCGGCCTGGACGCCGCCTGGGTCAACGGCCCCCTTGAGGCGGTGGCGGTGAAGGGAAATCTGGTGGCCTATGTGGAGTGTATGGGGGAGGGCGGGCCGGACTGGGACCCCCGCGCCGCCCTGACCGCCCTGGCGGAACGCTGGGCCGCGTCATAAATGGGGCTGGCGCACGGGCGCGTCTCATCCTCCCGGTTTGGGGGCACAAAAAACGCCGCAGATTTTCTCTAAAATCTGCGGCGTTCGTCGCAACTGGCTCTCTTGTGGATTCCGGTTGGCATTATTATGATAAGCCTACGCGGCCCCGTCCTCCGGCCCCAGGGGATGGAAAAAAGGCGTAGCGGCGTCGTCCCGCCGCATAAACAGCAGACCGAACGACCCCGGACCACAGTTGCTTGCAATGGCGGAGGACGCCTTTTGCAGATAGACTCGCTCAAACGGACAGTACTGCTGCACCAGGCTTTGAATATGCTGGAGTCTTTTCTCGTCCATTCCAGAATAGGTGATGAACAGGATGCGCCGGTCAATATTCCTGGTGTCCTGGAGCGTCTTCCGGATGTATTTTTTTGCCGCGTGGGAGAACCCGCCCACCTCCATACTACCCACCACCATCTTGCTCTTGCGCAGCACCAGGACCGGATGCAGCAGCAGTGCATCACAGAGGATCTGCACTTTTTTCGAGATCCGCCCGGACTGGCACATCATATGGGTGCTATTGACGATAAAGGCAGAGGAGATGAAATGCTCCATCCGTCTCACCGTCTCTACAATTTCCTCCTTGACAGCGTGGTGCTCCGCCATATAGGCCGCGCACAGCACGGTCAGCCCCATGCTGCTGGAGAGATGTCCAGAGTCGATCACGGTGACGTTTTCAAAGGATTTCGCCGCCTCCAGGGCGTTTTGGTACCCCTCGCTGACATGTCGTGCCATCGTAATGTGAATCACATTCTGCGCCTCTGTCAGCTTCTCCGCGAAAAACCGCTCATAGTCCTCCACCTCAGGCGGCTGGGAACTGCCCGTTCCCCCGCTGGCAATGTGCGCGAGCAGCTCGTCCGTCTTCAGTTCCTGCTCATCCAGAAAACGTCCCGCCTCTGTACAGACGTAGTAGGGACAAACGGAAATGCCGAATTCCTTCCGCAGGCTCTCCGGCAGATCGCACACGCTGTCCGTTGTAATCAGGATGGAGCGCCTTTGGGCTTGTTCAAAGATCAGGATATCCTTTTCGATATCCGACTGCTGCGCCTCCTCGTTCAGCCGCACCAGCCCCTTGGGCAGGACGCTCAATATGGCCGCCTCCAGCAGCGCGCCGCTGACCGGCTTGGCCAGATAGCCGCTGAAGCCCTCCTTTCGGTAGAGCAGCTGGTTATCGCTGCCCGCGTTGGCGGTCAGGGCTACCACGGGCACATCCTGGCACAGCCCTCCCGGCTGTACCCGCAGGGCGTGAAGGCACGCAATGCCGTCCATCTCCGGCATCATGTGGTCCATAAGGATGCAGTCGTAGTGGTGGTTCTGCGTTAGCTGGAGGCATTCGGCGCCGCTGGAGGCCATATCTATCTGAATCTTTGTCTCCGCCAGCAGCTTGCGCACCACCATCAGGTTCATATCGTTGTCGTCCACCACGAGGATATGGGCGTCCGGCGCCTCGAAGCTCTGCTGGTACGTCTCCCCCTCGTGAACTCTGGCCCGGGAGGCCAGCGTAAACGTCCCCAGCTCCTGATCGTCTACAATGTCCTGCTCCAGCATCACGATAAACGTTGAACCGCGGGTATAGACGCTGTTGACGCTGATCTCGCCGCCCATCAAGTCCACCAGCTGCTGGACAATGCTCAGCCCCAGCCCGGTCCCCTCAATATAGCGTTTCTTTTCCTCGTCCCCCCGCCGGAAGGCGTTGAAAATATAGGGAATATTCTCCTTTTTGACGCCCTGCCCGGTGTCCTCCACCGAATACCAGACGCGCACGCGGTTCACAGACGTGCGCTCGCACCGGACAGACAGGGTGACAGACCCCTCGCTGGTATACTTCACCGCGTTGCTCAG
>CATIYU010000032.1 GCA_949739085.1 uncultured Eubacteriales bacterium
AGTTATCTACATTTCAACACTTTTATCCACTTCTGTCTACTGCTCAAACTATTGAAATAACGGCGTTTAGAAGAGGGTGGCAGCTAAAGATGTTTCTATATTAAAATTTTTGCGCCCCTTTATCCGCTCTTATTGGAGAGCCGCCGCAGAATCACCGCCCTCTTGGAGCAGATCGAGGACAGTGGGGCCAAGTACCTGTAATATCTGGACAAGTATTTCCAGGACTATCAAGAGCGTTATTCTGGAGATGATGGCTGATTACAGAAAATCTGTTGCGAGTCTAACGTATCCCTAATTAGCTGTAGTTATTCCCCAACTTCAAGTTACAAGTACCCTGGAATATCCAAAATGGATATTCCAGGGTACTTGTGATTGGTACTTAATCCAGTGCTGTGCCAGTTTTGTCCTCGTACTCCTGGTGTGTGATCTCGCTCTGGAAGTACATCTGTTTCGACTCAGAGTCTGTATACTCAGACAGGTCCGCTATGGAAACACGCGCATCTTGGCGCATCCCGGTCAAATAACTCACATTGTCAACTATCATACCCATAGTAATCTGTCCTTTCTCATACAAATTGTTCTGTTCGATTCACCGGTTGTCCGGCAGTTTATATATAAACGCAGGAATGTCAGTTTACCTGCGGAATCACAGCAGTAAAAGTAATGATCCCATCTGCATAGTGGTTGGAAATACGGCCTTTGTATCGGGTAACAATGGCCCTCGCGGTGGATAACCCAATACCATAACCTCCGGTAGATCGGGCGCGGGAGGAATCGGCCCGGTAGAAGCGATCAAAGTACCGGGGGAGCTGGGCCGTGTCCACCCCTGCGCAGGGATTGGATACGGCAATACAGATGTTTCGTCCCGGCATGGATACGGACAGACGGATTGTTCCCGCCGCGTCACAGTATTTGACCGCGTTGTCCAGTAAAATGGAGAACAGACGGAAGAAATTATTTTGAATTCCCTTTGTGCTGATCCCATCCGTGATTTCTGCCACTAACGATTTTCCGTCCGCATCGGCCAGCGGCTGAAATGCGTCTGTATTCGCCTGGGCAATCTCGCTGACAGAAAACACTTCCACCGCGTCCTCTCGAATCGTCTCCTCGGGATCTGACGGATCAATCCGACTGTCTGGTCGATGTTCTGCACAAAGGGACACACCAAACGTACCCCCGCAGCATCCCACACATTCTGAAGGGCGCTGTCCGCTGTGATGGGGAGACTTTGCCGCGCTAGTTTTGCCTTCATGCTCTCCGCGCTTTTGATCCGCGCTTGGAAAGAGGCAACAGGGTCACGGCGGCCCTGGCCGATTTGATACCGGCGGATCATGTGGAGGCAGGAGAGAAATTCCTCAATTACGCCCTCCAGCAGGATCAGGCGGCTTCCATAAAATTCGTGTTCTTCTCTGGTGATTTCAAAAGGAAGGTGTTCCATAACCGGCTCCTTCTATATTCGTAGTTAACCAAAGCGTACACATTAACGCGCCGTCTTCTTCCAGAACGAAAAGCAAGGACACCTCATCTGTGTCGTTCCGGACCGTAATATATCCCATGCCGTCTGTGCTGGTAGTAGCATCAATGACTGCGCCCAGGGAGAATGTGAGTGTCATGCTTCCTTGTGCCTCCTCCCGGCTATCCAGGACGGCGACGGTCAGCTCCCCATCAGAGGGCAGGCCGGCGATAGTCAGCACTCCGTCCAGGTCCGCCTGATAGTCTGCGCTGTTCTCCCTGCCGGAAAAGCGCACAGTGCAGCCAGACAGGGGCGTTCCGTTTTCTTCCTCAAAGGCCGCCCTCACCGTAAGTCTGCCAGTACTGCCGCTGCCGTCTTGCTGTTCCACTGTACAGGAACAGCCCCCAAAAAACAAGATAGAAGTGATGAACATAAGAGGAACGATCCAAAAACCTCCACGCTTCATGGCTGCACCTCCTGTCCAGATCGGAACGTCTTTCTATCTGCCAGTATAGCGTGGAAACTCAAAAGCAACTTAAAAGAAATGGCTGGGGATCAAATTTTTTCGCTCATCATCTTTCGAGAGGTCCATAGATACAGCACGGCTACCAGCGCGGTGGACAGCAGATCGGCCACCGGCTGCGC
>CATIYU010000033.1 GCA_949739085.1 uncultured Eubacteriales bacterium
ACGAAAAGAGCGGGGCCCGGCTGGTGTGGCTGGAGCGGCAGGAGGAGAACAAGACCTTCTGCATCGCCTTCCGCACCCTCCCCAGCAACGACACCGGCGTATTCCACATTCTGGAGCACTCCGTGCTCTGCGGGTCGGACCGCTACCCGGTGAAGGAGCCCTTTGTGGAGCTGATGAAGAGTTCTATGAAGACCTTCCTCAACGCCATGACCTACCCGGACAAGACCGTATACCCCGTCTCCAGCCGGAACCACAAGGACTTCCTGAACCTGCTGCGGGTGTACATGGACGCGGTGCTCCACCCCCTCATCTACTCCAAGCCGGAGATCTTCCGCCAGGAGGGCTGGCACTACGAGATGCCGGAGGATGGCAATCCCTCCTATAAGGGCGTGGTGTTCAACGAGATGAAGGGAGCCTACTCCACGCCGGACACGCTTATGTGGCGTCAGACGCTGCGTATGCTGTTCCCGGACACCAGCTACCGGTTCGACTCCGGCGGCGACCCCAAACATATCCCGGAGCTGACCTACGAGCAGTTTGTGGAGACCCACCGGCGGCTCTACCACCCCTCCAACGCCTACATCCTGCTGGACGGACAGATGGATATCGAGGAAGTGCTCTCCATTCTGGACGGCGAGTACCTCTCCGCCTACTCCCGCCAGGCGGGCCAGCCGGAGTTCGCCGCGCAGAAGCCGGTCCAGAGCGCCCCGGTCCGCGTCTCCTACGAGGTGTCCCCCAACGAGCCCCTGGAGAACAGGGCCCGGCTGGTCTGGGGATACGTGCTGGGGGACTACACCGGCTGGGAGGACATGGTGGCCATCCAGGCCCTGGCGGACGCCCTCTGCGGCAGCAACCACGCCCCCCTGAAGGAGAAGCTGCTCTCCAGCGGCTTGGCCCAGGATCTCCAGCTTAACGCGGACGACAGCATCCTCCAGCCCCTGGTTGCGCTGGAGGCGGTGAATCTGGACGAGAGCCGGGCCGGGGAGGTGGAGGCCCTTCTCCGCCAGGAGCTGGAGCGGCTGGTCCGGGAGGGCCTGGACCACCGGCAGCTGGCGGCCGCCCTGGCCAACCTGGAGTTCAAAATGCGGGAGCGGGACTACGGCGGAATGCCCCAGGGCCTGGGCCTGGTCCTGAACATGCTGGAGAGCTGGCTCTACGGCGGCCATCCGGCGGCCCGGCTGGAGGTGGGGGAGCTGTTCGCCTCCCTGAACCGGAAGCTGGAGGAGGGCTATTTCGAGGCGCTGCTGGAGCGGGCGCTGCTGAAAAACAACCACAGCTGCCAGGTGATGATGGTCCCCTCTCCCACCCTGGGGGAGGAGAACCGCCAGGCGGAGGCCGCCCGGCTGAAAGCCGCCGCGGAGAGCTGGAGCGGGGAGGACCGGGCCCGGCTGGTCCGGGAGCAGGCGGCGCTGGACGCCTGGCAGGCTTCCACCGACACGCCGGAGGCCCTGTCCTCCATCCCCGCCCTGCGCCTGGAGGACATCCCCGCCGCCCCCGAGGACATCCCCATGGAGGTCTCCGCCATCGGGGACGTGCCCCTGCTGCGCCACAGCATCCCCACCGGCGGCGTGGGCTACGTGAACCTGTATTTCGATATCACCGACCTCACGGCGGAACAGCTCCCCCGCGCGTCCCTCCTCTGCGCCCTGCTGGGAGAGCTGGACACGGCGCGGCACACCGGCCTGGAGCTGCAAACGCTCCGCCGCCTGCGCCTGGGAGACCTGCGCTTCACCATAGATGCCTTTGGCAGGGAGAACGCGCCGGAGGACTGCCGGACCTATCTCCACGTCTCCTTCAGCGCCCTGGAAGCCAAGCTGGAAAGCGCGGCGGCGCTGGTGGCGGAGATCATCACCGGCTCCCGGTTTGACGGCAGCCGGAGGGTCCGGGAGCTGCTGCGTCAGATGGCCACGCAGATGGAAGAGGGCGTGGCGTACGCGGGCAACCAGTTCGCCGCGGTGCGGGTGTCCGCCGGATGCTCCGTCCAGGGGGCGGTGCAGGAGCACGTCAGGGGCATCACCTTCGTCCGGTGGCTCAAGGCGCAGGAGAAGGCGTTTGAGAGCCGCTCCGCCGCCCTCCAGGAGGACCTGGCGGCGCTGGCCCAGAGGATTTTCACCGCCGGACGGCTCACCGCCAGCGTCACCGGCGCGGAGGAGAAGTGCGCCGCCGCCCTGGAGCGGGCGCTGCTGCCGGAACTGGCTCCCGGCCAGCGCGGACAGCTGCCCTGCGGCGTCCGGCCCTGGGGCCTGCGGCGGGAGGGCGTGATTATCCCCGCCGGGGTGTCCTTCGCCGCTATGGGCGGAAGCCTGCTGGCCTGCGGCCAGCCCTACAGCGGGACCGTGCAGGTGGCGGGCCGGACCATCAGCCTGGAGTACCTCTGGAACGCCATCCGGGTCCAGGGCGGCGCGTATGGCGCGGGCCTGCTCCTCAACGACGCCGGAGGGGTCTGCTTCTACTCCTACCGCGACCCCAGCGCGGCCCGGTCCCTGAGCCGCTACCGGGAGGCGGGCGCGTTCCTGCGGGCGTTCTGCGCCGGGAACCCGGACCTGACCGGCATCATCACCGGCGCTGTGGCGGAGTCCGACCCGCTGCTGCCGCCCAGCCGGAAGGGCCAGCGGGCCGACGGCTGGTACTTCAAGGGCCTGGACTACGCCGCCCGCCGCCGCCGCAGGGAGGAGCTGCTCTCCGCCGCGCCGGGCCAGCTGGCAGCTCTGGCGGAGAGCGTGGAGAAGCTGGCGGAAAAGAGCGGCGTTTGCGTAATCGGGTCCCGGCAGCTGGTGGAGGACTGCGGGCTGGACGAGACCTTCGTACTGTAAGAGGAGGGGGACATGGTGAAATCGAAGCGCGCGCGTATAAAATCCCTTCTCACCACCTGCCTCTCCATTGTGCTGGGCAACGCGATTCTGGCCTTTGGGGTGGCCGCGTTCATTATCCCCCAGGACATCATCATGGGCGGCGTGACGGGAATCGGTATTGTCCTCCACCGGGTGCTGCCCCTGGACACCGCCACCATCGTGCTGGTCCTCAACATGCTGGCCCTGGTTCTGGGCGGCGTGGTGCTGGGAAAGGATTTCTTTGTCAAAACGGTGGCCAGCTCCCTGCTGTACCCCATTTTCCTAGGGATTTTCCAGCGGGTTCCGGGGATTGACGCCCTGACGGACAACATCATGCTGGGGGCCCTCTTCGGCGGCGGCCTGGTGGGCATCTCCCTGGGCGTCGTGATGCGGGTGGGCTCCTCCACCGGCGGCACGGACGTGGTGAACCTGGTGCTTCACAAGTGGCTGCACCTGCCGGTATCCATGATGGTGTATGTGACGGACATCGTGATTCTGGGCGGCCAGGCCCTCTCCGCCCAGCCGGAGCAGATTCTCTACGGCATTATCCTCCTGGTCATTGAGACCATCATCATCGACAAGGTGATGCTGCTGGGCCAGTCCCAGATTCAAATTTTCGCCATCTCCGGCCAGTACAACGCCATCCGGGAGCGGATTCTCCAGGAGTTACAGGCCGGGGTGACCATGATGTGCATTGAGACGGGCCTGACCAACCGGGAGCAGCGGGGGGTGCTGTGCGTGATTCCCCCCCGGAAGCTCTTCGCGGCCAAGGAGCTGATTCTCTCGGTGGACCCCAACGCGTTTTTAATCATCACCCAAATCAAGGAGGTGCGGGGCCAGGGCTTCACCTCGGAGAGAACGCCGGGCGGCTTGCAGCAGGAGTCCTTGCAGCAGGAGACCTCCGGCAGCTAGTCCCTGGACTTTGGGGGGCGGCCCCAGCCGCGCCCATGAACAGATCTGCCATGCCGGGAACCCGGTGTGGCAGATTCTTTGCGCCCATGGACATAGGGTCTCTCCCCGGAGGGGATATCCCAAGTGGTAGAATGCTCCATTTCTCTTAGAGTATCAATGGTTTCCGCACTTGACCCCCCTGGTCCGGAGCGCGGGGAGCTCCCCAGAGCGCGGTCCGCTCTGGTCCACCCCGGTACAGTGCGCAAACCCTTGCGCCCCAAGGGCTCGCGGCGCATTGGACCACTTTCCGCCTCTCCGGCGGGCACGTTAGACTTGCTTTTCCCGCTGGGGATGGTATACTGATGCTACCAACTGATGAAGGAGGGAGCGTCTGACATGGCCGCTTTTTTTGTAAACGGACAGCTCGTAACGCCCGCGAAAAACCAGAAGCTGCTGGAGTTCCTCCGGGAGGGGCTCCGCCTCACCGGCGCGAAGGACGGATGCAGCCAGGGGGCCTGCGGCGCGTGCACCGTCCTCATCGACGGCGAGCCCTGCAAGGCCTGCGTGCCGGACACGGACTCCCTGGCGGGGCGGCGGATTACCACCATCGAGGGGCTCTCCCCCTGGGAGCGGCAGGTCTACGCCTACGCCTACGCCCAGGCCGGGGCGGTGCAGTGCGGCTTCTGCATCCCCGGCATGGTACTGTGCAGCAAGGCCCTTCTGGACAGGAACCCGGACCCCACAGAGCCGGAAATCCGCTACGCCCTGCGCAACAACTACTGCCGCTGTACCGGGTACGTCAAAATCATCCAGGCGGTGCGCCTGGCGGGAGAAGTCCTGCGGGCGGGGGCCCTTCCGGCGGACGGGGCGGAGAACTGGCACACCGGCTCCCGGGTCCGGCGGCTGGACGCGGCGGAGAAGGTCCTGGGCACAGGAAAATATCCGGACGACTATTTCCCGGACGGTATGCTCCACGGCTCGGCCCTCCGGAGCAAGTACCCCCGGGCCCGGGTGCTCTCCATCGACGTCTCGGCGGCCCGGGCCCTCCCCGGGGTGGCCGCCGTGCTGACGGCGGCGGACATCCCCGGCCAGAACCGGATTGGCCACATCCAGCACGACCAGTACACCCTCATCCCCCCAGGGGGCCTCACCCACTACCTGGGGGACGCGGTGGCCCTGGTGGCGGCGGAGGACCGGGAGACGCTGGAGCGGGCCAAGAAGCTCATTCAGGTGGAGTACGAGGTCCTGCCCGCCGTCCACAATATCCAGGAGGCCGGGGCGGAGGGCGCTCCCAGGGTCTTCGACGGGGCGGCGGACAACGTCTGCGCCCGCAGGCGCGTCAGCCGGGGCAACGCGGAGGAGGCCATCCGCCGGTCCAGGCATGTGCTCAGCCGCCGCTTCGAGACCCCCTGGACGGAGCACGCCTTTTTGGAGCCGGAGTGCGCCGTGGCCTTCATCGACGGGGATGGGGACGTGTTTCTCTACACCACCGACCAGTCCGCCCACCAGACCCTCCGCGAGTGCCAAATGGTGCTGGGTACGGACCGGGTGAAGGTCCAGAACGCCCTGGTGGGCGGCGGCTTCGGCGGCAAGGAGGACATGACCGTCCAGCACCACGCGGCCCTGCTGGCGTATGCCACCCGGCGGCCGGTGAAGGTGAAGCTCTCCCGGGCGGAGAGCCTGCTGGTCCACCCCAAGCGGCACCATTTTGAGATGGACTTCACCATGGGCTGCGACGAAAACGGCGTGATTCAGGGGGTGAAGGCCCGGATATTCTCAGACACAGGGGCCTTCGCCTCTCTGGGCGGCCCGGTGCTGGAGCGGGCCTGCACCCACGCCGCCGGGCCCTATCAGTACCAGAATTTCGAGATTGAGGGCACGGCCTACTACACCAACAACCCCCCCGCCGGGGCTTTCCGTGGGTTCGGGGTCACCCAGACCTGCTTTGCCACCGAGACCCTGCTGAACATGATGGCGGACCTGGTGGGCGTATCCCCGTGGGAAATCCGGCTGCGCAACGCCATCCGGCCCGGCGGGGAGCTGCCCAACGGCCAGATCGCGGACGCCTCCACCGGCCTGGTGGAGACCCTGGAGGCGGTGAAGCCCTACTTTGACCGGGCCCGGGCCGCCGGGAAGCCGGTGGGCCTGGCCTGCGCCATGAAAAACGCC
>CATIYU010000034.1 GCA_949739085.1 uncultured Eubacteriales bacterium
CGCCCTCCACGTCCTCGGCGATGACCACCAGCTTTTTGCCGGACTGGACCAGCTGCTCCAGCAGGGGCAGGATGTCGGCGATCACGGAGATCTTCTTGTCGGTGATGAGGATATAGGCGTCGTCCACCACGGCTTCCATCTTCTCCATGTCGGTGGCCATATAGGGAGAGATATAGCCCCGGTCGAACATCATGCCCTCCACCACTTCGCTGTAGGTCTCGCTGGTCTTGGACTCCTCAATGGTGATTACGCCGTCAGCGGAGACCTTCTCCATGGCCTCGGCGATCAGCTTGCCGATCTCCGCGTCGCCGGAGGAGACAGCGCCCACGCGGGCGATGTCGTCAGTGCCGTTGACCTTCTGGGAGCCGGCCTTGATGGAGGCCACGGCGGCCTCCACAGCCTTGGCAACACCCTTCTTCATGACAATAGGGTTGGCTCCGGCGGCCAGATTCTTTAGGCCCTCGCCGATGATGGCCTGGGCCAGCAGGGTAGCGGTGGTGGTGCCGTCTCCGGCCACGTCGTTGGTCTTGGTAGAAACTTCCTTCACCAGCTGCGCGCCCATGTTCTCAAAGGGGTCGTCCAGCTCGATTTCCTTGGCGATCGTTACGCCGTCGTTGGTGATGAGGGGAGCGCCGAACTTCTTGTCCAGCACCACGTTGCGGCCCTTGGGGCCCAGAGTGACTTTAACGGTGTCGGCCAGCTGGTTTACGCCGGTCTCCAGCGCCTTGCGGGCTTCCTCGCCCCGCTTGATTAACTTAGACATGGCAGCATTACCTCCAATAATGTTAAATGATTCGTTGCCTTACTCGACGATGGCCAGGATGTCGCCCTGACGCACGATCACGTACTCGTCGTCCCCAATCTTCACGTTGGAGCCGGAGTACTTGTCGGTAATCACCCTGTCGCCGGGCTTGACGGACATGACGACCTCCTTGCCGTCCACCACGCCGCCGGGACCAACAGACACCACCTCCGCCACAGAGGGCTTCTCCTTGGCGCTGGAGGTGAGGATAATACCGCCCTTGGTGGTCTCCTCCGCCTCAGTGGGCTTGAGGACCACCCGGTCCGCTAAGGGAGTGAGTTTCATAGCTTGGTTCCTCCTATATCAATTTTTTGATAACAAATTGTGACACCGTTAGCACTCCTTTGCTCTGAGTGCTAACGGTGCTTATCTTACAACATCTCATTCCATATTGCAAGAGGGTTTTCAGAAAAAAATCCCTGTTTTACAAAAAGTTCACAAACTCATACGCCCGCCGGAACTGCCGGGGAAGGGCGGGCGGTGGCGTTGGGGCTGCACCCGGCGGGGCCGAAAAAGTTCACCCGGCCCTCTGCCAGCCGCAGCACGGCCCGCTGGGTCCGCACCAGCTCCCCGTCCAGGCAGAGGGGGAAGTCCCCATCCGCCTCAATGATCACCTCCCGGGCGGTGGAGCGGCGGGCAACCTGGGGGAAGAGGTGGGCGTTACCCTTGGCGTAGGCCCCCACCAGCCGCAGGAAGGCGGCCCGGCTCACCTTCCGCACCAGGACGGTG
This sequence comes from uncultured Eubacteriales bacterium, assembly GCA_949739085.1. The sequence continues at coordinate 1,532 of CATIYU010000034.1, forward strand.
TTCAGGACGCCGTCGTCCATCCGGGCTTCCGGGGCGGGGATAAAGCCGCCGCCGTAGTAGCGGCCATTGCACACGGCGGCCAGGATGAATTCCCCCGTCATGCGCTCCCCGTCCAGCTCCACGGTCCAGCGGCGGCTGTAGCTTTTGGAGAAGAAGTTCACCGCCAGGGAGGCGATATAGGCCCCCTGGCCCGCCAGCAGCGGGGCTTTGCCGTAGGTATGTACGTCTGCGGCCACCTGGGCGTCCAGCCCGGAGCAGGCCACGGTAAGGGCCAGCCGCCCGTTGCAGTCAATAGCGTCCAGCGGAAACTGGGGGCCGTCCCAGAGGTTTTCGGGGTCAGCGAAGAGGGGGGCCATGTCCCCGAAGTTTTTGAGGAAGTCGTTCCCCGTCCCGGCGGGGATACAGGTCAGGGCGGCGTTCTCCGCCCCGGCGGCGGCGTTGGCGGCTTCGTTGAGTGTGCCGTCCCCGCCGCAGGCGTAGAGCCGCACTGGGCCGCCGGAGCGGATCAGCCGCCGGGCAGTCTCGGTGGCGTGGCCGGGCTGCTTAGTGAGGATGCATTCTACCTCCAGGCCGTGCCGCCGGGCCAGAGCCTTGGCAAGGCCCATGAGCCGCGCTGTGCCGTCCCGCTTCCCGGCGGCGGGGTTGATAATGAAAACGTGCTTCATGGCTCCCCCTCGTCTGCTGTTTGCCTATCGTTTTATGGAATCGCTGAAAGTTTTTAGATCCCGCTTTGTCTCCTCCGGGAGGCGGTTGAAGTCCACATCCCGAAGCGCGCACTCCAAGGCGTACAGATGCACCAGACAGACCTGTGGGTACAGCGTTTTCATTTGAAAATAGGCCTGCTTTGCCCCCAGCTCCGCCAGCTTCTCCGGAGAGCCGATGCCTGCGGCGGACAGCTTGTGGGCCAGCTCCCTCCCGACGTTCCGCATATCTGTCAGCTCAGACATAGCGCCCCTCCGGGTTCCGCAAAGTACCGGCGGGCCTCCTCCGCGTCCCGGGCGATCTGTTGGCGCAAAGCGTCCAGGCTGGGGAATTTCTGCTCGGGCCGCAGCATTTTTAGGAACTCCCCCCGGCAGTCCCTGCCGTATGCGTCCGCCGTCTGGTCCAGCAAATGGCTCTCCACGGTGACGCCGCCGTCCGAGTCCACCGTGGGCCGCACGCCCACGTTGGTAACCGCCGGGTAGACCGCGCCGCCCACCGTGGCCAGGGCGGCGTACACCCCGAAGGCCGGGACCAGCAGGCCAGGGGCCGGAACCAGGTTCACGGTGGGCGCCCCCAGCCGGGAGCCCCCCAGGCCCTTCCCGTGGCGCACGGGACCAGCCAGGGCGAAGGGCCGCCCCAGAAACCGGGCCGCCTCCTCCGCCTGCCCCCGCTCCACCAGGGAGCGGATGTGGGTGGAGCTGACGGTAACGCCGTCCAGGGTCACGGCGGGGATGATGTCGCAGCCCATGCCCAGGGCCGCCGCCTTCTTGGAGAGCAGGGCGGGGGTCCCGGCGTTCTGGGGGCCGAAGCGGAAGTCGTGGCCCGCCACCAGCCACCCGGCCCGGTATTCCCGGGCCAGCATCAGCACAAAATCCACCCAGGGCATGGTCATCATTTTTTGGTCGAAGGGAGCGGCGATCACCTCCTGAATGGGGGTCAGGCGGCGGACGACGCTCCGGCGCTCCTCCGCCGCAGTCAGCAGCGGCACGGGCCTGCCGGTGACGAACTCCCGGGGGGAGCGGTCAAAGGTAAAGACGGCGGGGGACAGGTCCCGCTCTCCGGCCCGCTCCGCCGTGCGCCGCAGCAGGGCCTGGTGGCCCAGATGCACCCCGTCGAAAAACCCCAGGGCTATGGCTCTTTTCCGGTCCAAACCGGCCTCGCCTCCTTAAAAATCCGGCTCATCCGCCGAAGAAATTTTTGATGGATACCAGCTGGCCGTCCGCCCAGCGGCTCAGGCACAAAAACTCACCCGCCCGGCTGTAGACCCGGTAGATCCCCGGCGAGAGGCCCCGGACCGGCACCGGATTGCCGTTGCGGCACAGGTGCTCCTGCCGCTCCCCCTCCAGCCGGTAGGCGGGGTGCTCACCGAAAAGCTGGTCTGCGGGCAGCAGCAGGGCCGCCCCCCGCTTCTGGACCTCCTCCAGGGATACCGCGTCCTCCAAGGTGAATCCGGCGGCCATAGTCCGGCGCAGGGCGCTCATGCACCCGCCGCAGCCCAGGGCCGTGCCGATGTCGTGGCAGAGGGTGCGCACATAGGTCCCCTTGGAGCAGCGGACCCGCAGGCGGTAGTCCGCCGGTCCGGTCCGCTCCAGCAGCTCCAGGGCGTAGATGACAACGGGCCGGGGCCTGCGCTCCACCTCACGGCCCATCCGGGCCAGCTCATAGAGCTTTTGGCCCTGGATTTTAACGGCGGAATACATGGGGGGGATTTGGAGGAGTTCCCCCCGGAAGCCCTCCAGCGCCGCCTCCAGCTCCTCCGGCCCCACGTCCGCCGGGCGGGCGGCCAGCGTCTCGCCGGTGATGTCCTGGGTGTTGGTGGTCAGGCCCAGGCGCAACCCGGCCACGTACTCCTTGCAGCTGTTCTCCGCGAATTCCACCGCCCGGGTGGCGCTGCCCACGAACACCGGCAGCACGCCGGTGGCCATGGGGTCCAGCGTTCCGCCGTGGCCCACCCGGCGCTCCTTCAAAATCCCCCGCAGTTTGGCGCACACGTCCATGCTGGTCCAGCCTGCGGGCTTGTCGATGACAACGATTCCGCTGGGCATACTACTCGTTCCCACCCTCGGAATCGCTGCCGCCGGCGTTCCCGGCGCTGTCCCCGCCGTCTCCGGCGTCCGGGGCGGCATCCGGGTTATTAGCGGCGCTCCGGGCCTCCACCAGCGCCGTGTAGCTGGCGTAGAAGGTCCCTACGTCGAATTCGTCCAGAAGGCTGCTGAGTTCCACCGTCATGTCCGCTTTCCGCTGGTCCAGCAGGGAGGTCACGCGCTGGTTTGCCAGCTTTGTTTTTACGTCCGGGGACTCGTCCATCTTTTTTAGCAGGTCCTTGCGCAGGATGATGTGGTAGCCGTAGGTGGTCTCCACAATGCCGCTGACCTGGCCGGGCTCCAGGGCGTTGGCCGCGTCCTCGAACTCCTGGACCATCTCCCCCTTGCCGAACACGTAGCCGTCCGGGTTGGATGCCCGTCCGGTGTCCTCGCTGTGCTCGTCCGCCAGCTGGGTAAAGAGGGCCTCCAGGTCCTCCGCCCCCTGAAGCTGGTCCAGCAGGTCTTCCGCCTTCTCCCGCTTGGCGGCGGCCTCCTCCTCGCTGAGGTCCTCGCCGGTGGAGAGGTCCTTGGTGGCCAGCAGGATGTGGTCGGCGTAGGCGGCCAGCTGGTTGTAGCCCTCGGGCTCCAGGTAGAGGGCGCTGCCCTCCTCCTCCACCAGCTCCACCATGTGGTCGTAGAGATAGCCTGTGGCGGAGATCCGGTCGAAGGACTCCTGGCTGATGCCCATCAGCGCCAGGCTCTCCTGGAACTTCTCCTGGCCGCCCGCCTGCTCCTGGGCGGAGGCCAGGTCCTCCGCCATAGCGGCCTTGTCCTCCTCCGTGAGGGCTATGCCGTACTCTCCGGCGGCGTTCTCCAGGGCCGCGTAGGCTTTCATCATATCCTCGGCCTGGTTCCTGGCGTACTGGGCCAGGGTGAGCCCGTCCATGAACTCCTTGTCCCAGACGAGCTTCTGCTCCGCGTCAAAGAGTTCCCCGTAAGCGCCGGTATAGGCGTTGGTCATATTAATGTTGTACTCCAGATTGCTGCAATTGTAGGCGACCCAGTAGTAGTACATCTCGGCGGGGAACTGGCGGCCTCCCGCCTCCAGCAGGGTCTCGCCGGGCTCCACGCCGGTGATCTCCTGGTAGATGTTGACAAGGCCGCTGGGCTCGTCCGGCTTCTCCGCGCAGCCAGCGCACGCCGCCAGGGTCAGAATCAGGGCCAGAAGCCCACTTATCCATTTCTTCATGTTCATATCCTCACAACAAGTTTGTACTTCCCTCCCGCCCCGGTCCGCCGGAGCGGAAAAATCACACGACTTTTATCATAACACGTTTTTCACCGGGATACAATCATTTTTTCCTGGATGGGACGGCTTTTTCCGCCCGCCGCCGGAAAAGTGGTTGACAAACGGGGGCTTTGCGTATACTATAGAAGCGCTAGTATGGTGAAATGCGCGGATAAGGACGAGTATCCCGGCACTTCCTGCACAGAGAGCCGCCTGAAGGGGTGAAAGGGCGGAGAGGCGGGCCGGGAGAAGATCCCCTTGGAGCAGGCGGCTGAACGGGCGTTGCGCCCCAGTAGGCCCGCCCGGTTGTGACCGTTATCTCACGCCTTGAGCGGCCGGCGAACGACGGCAAGAAGAGTGGTACCACAGAGGATTCGCGCCTTTGTCTCTTTATGGGGACAAGGGCGTGTTTTTGTAAAAGGAGGTCTCCCATGAACTGTCCCGTCTGCGGAAAGACGATGGAGTCCGGCTGGATCTGCGGCAGGTACCCCCTGCTCTGGACCCCCAAGGAGAACAAGCGGACCCTCTTTAAGGGCCGGGAGGACGTGCAGCTCATCAACGGGTCCTTTCCCGCCGCCCAGATCTGCAAGGACTGCCGTCAGGTTGTTTTGGAGTACGGCGGGCCCTCGCCCTATGACGTATGATAGAATGAAAAATTTTTCCCACACAGGAGGAAGCTACCTATGGACTACAACAAGACCATCAACCTGCCCCAGACCGGATTCCCCATGCGGGCTGGCCTGCCCGCCCGGGAGCCCGCCATGCTGGAGCGCTGGGAGAGCCAGGACCTCTACCGCGAGCTCCTGAAGAAGAACGAGGGCAAGCCCCGCTACGCCCTCCACGACGGCCCCCCCTTCTCCAACGGCGCGCTGCACATGGGCCACGCCCTTAATAAGTCCATCAAGGACTTTATGGTCCGCTCCGCCGCCATGCGGGGGTACTACACCCCCTACGTCCCCGGCTGGGACAACCACGGTATGCCCATCGAGTCCGCCATTATCAAAAAGAACAAGCTCAACCGGAAGAAGATGAGCGTGCCGGAGTTCCGGTCCGCCTGCCATGAGTTCGCCC
>CATIYU010000035.1 GCA_949739085.1 uncultured Eubacteriales bacterium
GTCCCACAGCAACGCTGCGGGACACGCCTTTTCTCTCTCAATCCATAATGTCAACGGAAATCTTCTGCCCGGAGCGCTGGGCGCAAGAGCGGACCAGTGTCCGGATCTCCTTGGCAATTCGGCCCTGGCGGCCAATAACCTTGCCCATGTCCTCCGGGGCGACACGAAGCTCCAGCGTCAGTTCCTGCTCGCCCTCCACCTCCGTGACAGAGACGGCGTCCGGATTCTCTACCAGATTCCTGGCAATGTAGAGCAGCAGGTCCTTCATGATGTGCCCTTTGCCCTCGTCCATTACAGCACGTCGACTTTCTTAAGCAGGGCCCGCACCGTATCGGTGGGCTGAGCGCCGGTCTTGATCCACTCCTTGGCCCGCTCGGCGTCAATCTTGATCTCCGCAGGGGAAACGCAGGGGTTGTATGAGCCGATCTCCTCAATGAAGCGGCCATCGCGGGGATAGCGGCTGTCCGCAACCACCACGCGGTAGTAAGGAGCCTTCTTGGCGCCCATGCGGCGCAGTCTGATCTTAACCATAGTTGAATTCCTCCAATGTAAAGATAATAAATATTTTTATGATAAATGCCCGCGCATTTATTTCCTATTTCAGCCGCTTCTTGCGGCCAAAGCCGTGCATCTTGCTCATACCGCCGATCTTGCCGATATTAGGCATCCGGCCCAGCCCCAAAGGCGTCCGGCCCTTGGAGAGCTGCTTCGTCAATTGCAACATCAGCTCGTACTGCTTGAGCAGACGGTTGACGTCCGCCACCTCCAGCCCGCAGCCCGCTGCCACACGCTTTTTCCGGCTGGCATCCAGCAACGAGGGGTTATTGCGCTCCTTGGGGGTCATGGATTGGACAATTGCCTCCTGGCGGACTAGCAATTTCTCGTCGATCTGCGCCCCAGCCATCTGCTTGCCCATTTGCCCCGGCAGCATAGCCGCCATCTGGCTCAAATCCCCCATCTTCCGCAGCTGAGACATTTGCTCCATATAGTCGGTGAGGGTGAAGCGGTTCTTCTTTAACTTCTCCTCCAGCTCCGCCGCCTTTTTCTCGTCGAAGCTCTGCTCCGCCCGCTCAATCAGGGAGAGCATGTCGCCCATGCCCAGAATCCGGCTGGCCATGCGGTCCGGGTGGAAGCGCTCAATCATATCCAGCTTCTCGCCGGTACCCACAAACTTGATGGGCTTGCCGGTGGCGGCCCGGATAGACAAGGCCGCGCCGCCTCGGGCGTCGCCGTCCAGCTTGGTCAGCAGCACGCCGTCGATGCCCAACGCTTCGTCGAACGCCGTGGCCGCGCTGACGGCGTCCTGGCCGGTCATGGCGTCCACCACCAACAAGATTTCATTGGGGTTTACCGCCGATTTGATCTTCTTCAGCTCGTTCATGAGCTGTTCATCAATGTGGAGCCGCCCGGCGGTATCCAGAAGAACGGTATCGAAGCCGTTATCCCTAGCGTAGCGCACAGCGTGCTGGGAGATCTGCACGGGGTTTACCTGCCCCAGGGCAAACACAGGAATATCCAGCTGCTCGCCCACCACTTGCAGCTGGGTAATCGCGGCGGGACGGTACACGTCGCAGGCCACCAGCAGGGGCCGCTTGCCCATGTTTTCCTTCAAGTAGCCCGCCAGCTTGGCACCGTTGGTGGTCTTACCAGCGCCCTGAAGGCCCACCATCATGATGACCGTAGGCGGCTGGGAAGCCATGTTCAGCTTCTCGCTGCCGCCGCCCATGAGCGCGGTCAGTTCCTCGTTGACGATCTTGATAATCTGCTGGGCAGGAGTGAGGCTCTCCAGCACGTCCGCGCCCACAGCGCGGTCCGTCACCTTGGCCACAAAATCCTTGACCACGCCGTAGCTCACATCGGCGTCCAACAGCGCCAGACGGACTTCCTTCATGGCCTCCTTGACGTCGGACTCCGTGATGCGTCCCTTGCCCCGCAGGCGGCGGAACGCGGCATTCAATTTTTCGGAAAGGCCCTCAAATGCCATTGGCTCACTCTCCTTGTACCTGTTACTCCTTCAGCGCCTGGGCCGCCTGGTGGATGAAGCCCGTGAGGGCGTCGATCCGGGGGTCCTCGTACTGCCGGTAGTTGATAGTTTTGATTTCCGCCGCCGCATCTTCAATAGCGGCGATATGGGTCTGCATCTGCGCATAGCGGCGGATGAGCCCCGTTTTGTCCTCCACCTCCTGCATGACCGACTCCGCACGGACAATAACATCCCGAACGCCTTGGCGGCTGATGCCACTGTTCTCGGCGATCTCCGCCAGACTGAGGTCTTCATTGTAGTAGAGGTCAAAAAATTCCTTCTGCCGCTCCGTCAGCAGTTCGCCATAAAAATCAAACAGCATGGTCATGCGGTAGGTCTGGTTTTTCACAGCGGGCCTCCTTCTGTGTAAAGGGCAGAAACTTTACAACACATTTATGATACCCGACTTTCCCCAAAAAGTCAAGAGGGAAATTGAGAATCTTTCTATGAAAAAAGGATGAAGCGGCCCAAATCCGCTTCATCCCGCCTGAAATTCTTACGCCTGCCTGAGCGGCAGGATCTCCTTCCGGTAGACATACCGCAGGAAAAAGGCGCACATGGCCACCGAGGCCAATTCCGCCACCGGGAACGCCCACCACACCAGGGCCAGCTGTCCGGAGAGGCTGAGCAGCCACGCCGTTGGCAGCAGCACCACCAGCTGCCGTACCATGGAGATGATGAGGCTGAGAACGCCGTGTCCCAGGGCCTGGAACAGCGAGGATGAGACGATGCTGAAGCCCGCCAGAATGAAGTGGAAGCTGATGGTCCGGAGGGCTGGCACGCCGATTTCCAGCATGTAGTCCGAGGCGTCAAAGAACCCCAGCAGGAACCCCGCCCCCACCTGGAAGAGAGTGAAGCCGATGACCATGATCCCCGTGGCGTAGAGTACGGCCAGCTTCACTGTTCCCGTCATGCGCTCCGGCTTCCTGGCCCCGAAGTTGTAGGCCACAATGGGGACCATGCCGTTATTCATGCCGAAGATGGGCATGAAGATGAAGCTTTGCAGCTTAAAGTACACGCCAAACACCGCCGTGGCCGTGGTGGTAAAGGAAATGAGGATCTTGTTCAGGCAGAAAGTCATTACTGAGCCGATGGCCGCCATGATGATGGACGGCAGGCCCACGGAATAGATGCGCCGGATGATGAACCCGTTGGGCCGGAAGCCCTTGAAATTCAAGGTGATTTCCGTGTTCTTTCTGGCGTTCATATAGATGCCCAGAGCCGCGCCTACAGCCTGTCCCAGCACCGTGGCCCAAGCCGCGCCCGCCACGCCCAGATCAAAGACAAAGATAAAAATGGGGTCAAAGACGATGTTGATAACCGCCCCAACCATCTGGGTAATCATTGTATAGATGGTGTTGCCTGTGGCTTGCAGCAGGCGCTCATAGGTGATAGCCAGGAAAATGCCGAAGGACAGCACTGAGCAGATGGTAATATAGGCCGTGCCGCCCTCCACAATCTCCGCCACATCCGTCTGGACCGCGAAGAACGTCCGGGAGAACAGAGCTCCCGCCACGGCAAACACTGCCGCACTGCACAGCGCCAGAAAGACGCCGTTAACTGCTGTCAAGTTCGCCCGCTCAAAATTTTTCTGCCCCAGGCTCTTACTCAAAAGGGCGTTGATGCCCACGCCCGTGCCAGTGGCCACGGCAATCATCAGGTTCTGCACCGGAAAGGCCAAGCTCACCGCGTTCAGCGCGTTCTCGCTGATGCGGGAGACGAAGACGCTGTCCACTACATTGTAAAGAGCCTGCACAAGCATGGAGAGCATGATGGGCACCGATATGCTGATGAGCAGGCGGTTGATGGGCAAGACGCCCATTTTATTCTCCTGTGGCTTGTTTTCTTTTTCTTCCATAAACGTTCCTTTCCGGGGTCCGCTCCCCTCTTTGATTCCTCTGTTTTATTCTGTTCCGCTGCGTTTTCGGTCATAAAAGGGCCGCTTAGTGGGAAAGCGGCCCTTTTATGGTAGCATGTATATTTTTTTATGTCAACATGGAATTAAACAGTTTTTTCCCTATTATCACGGCTTTTTCTCGCCGTTTTTACCCTATCAGGCCTCAGCTGTAGACCCCGTTCTGCCGCTTTTTGTAGAAATACACGCTCAGACGGAAGGATAAGCAGGTGGCGGCGGCGGCCAGAACAGCCCCAAGCAGCAAAAGCACGGGAAAAGGCAGCTCCGGCTGTCCCGGAATCTCCTCCAGGATATTGACGATGCCCAGCGCCGCGCCCAGGCCCGCCCCCATAATCAGAATCATCACCAGGCGGCCCTTCTCCGAGCCGAACCGGTAGATGGCGGGCAGGCCCAGAGAGGTGATGAACACCATGGCTACCGCCAGGAGGAGTCCCGTTTGAACGGTCTCAGCCAGGTCCAGGCTATCCTTCAAAAAACATTGGACCGCGCCGCCCAGCAGGACAATGCCCTCCGCCAGCAGGGTGAAAATAAAGCTGAGCAGGTACTTGCTCCACACGATCTGGTCCGCGCGGTAGGGCAGCATGGCCGCATAGCGGTCCCACTTGCACCGCTCGTCGTAGGCGATGGAGTTCAGCGGCAGCATGAACGCCATCATCATGGCGTAGGTGCTGCCGAAGGCCCCCAGGGAGGGCACCATGCTGAATACCAGTGCCAGGACCAACAGCAGGCGCCCGGATTTGTCCGCTACATATAAATCCTTTTTCAAAAGACCAATCATTGCCCTTCTCCCTTCGCCATATACAGGATGATATCCTCCAGGTTCGCCCGGTCCACCACAGCGTCCCGGGGCATGTACTCCCGCTCCACCAGGGCCTCCACGCCGTAGGCCCCCACCCGCTTGCCGTGGATTGCCTCTTGGGGGATGTTGGGCAGCTGCTCTTTCGAGCATTTCAGGATGCCATAGCGGTCCAGCAGCGCGTCCTTCTCCTCACACAGCACCAGCCTGCCCTTGTGGAGAAAGGCGATGTAGTCGCAGATGCGCTCCAGGTCGCTGACGATGTGGCTGGAGAGCAGCACCGCGTGGCCGTCCTCCGCGGCGAAGTCCGCGAACACCTCCAGCAGCTCCTCCCGGACCATGGGGTCCAGCCCGCCGGTGGCCTCGTCCAGGAGCAGCAGCCGCGCGTGGTGGCTCATAGCAGCGGCA
>CATIYU010000036.1 GCA_949739085.1 uncultured Eubacteriales bacterium
GGATTTCGAGCGGTATCAGAACTGGGCGGAGCGCCGGGGCGGCGGTCATGAGGAAACCATACAGGCCCTTACGGAACACTGGCAGGAGCTGAAAACGCCAGAACAGCGGGAGGAAGATCCGGAGCAGGGAGGGATGGCCTTTGGTTAATCCAGCGGTCATCAAGGCAGCAGCGGCGGCGCTGTCAGACGAGAAAACCAGGAAGGGTATCGGCTGGATCATCGTGGCCATTCTTTCTCCGGTAATTTTGCTGGTTGCCCTGCTCTGTTCTCTGGGTTCCGGCGCATCCAGCCACAACAATGCAGTTGTGAACCTCTGCTTCAACGGCGGAACGCTGCCGCCGGACATGCCAGCGGAATACGCTGCCTGCATTGAGGAAATGCGCGACAGCTTCGCTCAGTTGGACGGATTTATTTCGGCAATCAACGGGATGACAGAGGGGGAAAACAGCCTTGACGAAACGAGAGTCAAGGCGATTTTTTTCGCTCTGTACTTCGGCGCGGACGATTCCATCCCCAGAGATCTCCAAGCGTTCACGGACTGCTTTGTCACCTATGAGCAGCGCACACGCACAGTTACGGTGGTAAATGAGGCGGGCGTTGAGGTAGAACAGCAGGAGGTTTATACGGTGGCGATCCTGATAGATGATCTGAACACCATATACCAGAACATCAGCGCATCCATGGGCATCGCAGCCACTGACGAACAGCGTGCCACAGCGGACAGCTTGTATAATCTGGTCCGCTACGGCTCTGCCGGCGGACTGGGGCTGGGCGGTTCGGATGTGCCGTTTATCGGTGCGGATGGATTCTGTTCCCCAGTGGGCGAGAACTGGCGGAACATCGTGACATCCGAGTTCGGCTACCGGAGAGATCCCTTCACCGGCCAGACCAAGGGCCACAGCGGCATGGATCTGGCCGTTCCTACCGGCACCTCCATCCGCGCCGCGTTGCCGGGGACGGTGACGATCTCCCAGTACAGCTCCAGCTACGGCTACTACGTTATGATCGACCACGGCGGCGGTCTCGCCACCCTGTACGCCCACAACTCCAAGCTGCTGGTGACAGTGGGACAGAATGTGAACGCTGGGGATATCGTCTCCCTGTCCGGTTCCACCGGAAGGTCTACTGGCCCCCACCTGCACTTCGAGGTACGGGTGAACGGGGAGCGGACAAATCCCCGGAGTTATCTGCCGTGAGAAGAAGGAGATTACAAAATGAACGGATATAACATTCCCGTCACAGCTGAGGGGCTCACCGCATATGCCATTGAGCGGCAGAACGGCTGGGAGCGGCACAGGCCAGATGGTGCGCTCCCTTGGGCGGAACTCCGGCGCTTTTGGACAGATGCCATCCTCCAGGGCATGGCAAGGCTAGAGGGGCAGTCCCCCAGGCCGCACCAGATGCGGCAATTTGACCAGCAGCTTATGGATGCTCGCGGCAGTGCTGCCATTATACCGGCCTCACCTCCATTACAACAGAAAACCATTCGCAATCTGCGAAATTACGTGTCCGCGTTGGAGACTGCCGGCGGCGACCAGAGACAACAGATCAATGTGGTGCGGGAGCTGCTGGAGGACATGGCCTCCCATCTGCCTTGGGCTGGCACGAACAACAAACTTGACCTGGCGCGGGACGAGGCGGAAGCTGCACTCCGGCGTATGACTGCCCAGAAGCCCGTCCGCTTTACTCGTATCCTGCTGGGCGGAGATGCCGGGCCGCACTGGGCAAGCGGCTTTGTCTCCGGCTCTGTTACCAGTATGGAAACGGTAAAGCAAACCGCCGTGTATCAGGACACAGTTCGAAAGTATCCAGAGGTCTCAAGTTGGCCTGCCCTCTGCACGGTCTATGTTGGAGCGGATATCCGAATCCCGTCCAGGGCGGTAGATGCTTCCAACTTTGATCTGGAAATCATGAACCGGGCTGGAGACAGATTCCTTGCCGAATCAGGCGTCTGCCGTTTGGATGGATTCTATCAGATGACCATCCTCTCTTTGCCGGAGAGCGTGTTGGCTGTGGAACACAATCCCTCCATCCAATACCCGTATCTCCAAGGATACCGCCCGTTGAGGCTGGACGATCTGGAGATCCAGGAGAGAATCGGTGCGGAGGGTGGCAGGATCTCGTTCTGGCTAGATGTGCTGGCGGATGAAACGGCGGTGTTCGGCAGGCAGCTATCCAGCGAAGACGAGGACACCTATGTGCAGGCGTACACCTCCTACAATGAGCATACGGGCGAAGTAGACAGCACGCTGGACATTGTGGCGAGATCCCCCGGCGGCGATGAGTGGTTTTCCTGTATCCTTGCACCTGAAACGAGGGCGGCACTGAAAGAGAAGCTGGATACCTTCTGTATGGAGCAGTACGGAGAGCGCCTCCCAGAGAGGAACCAGGACTACTGCGCCCCATCCCAGCCGGAGCTGTCTATGTAGGATATAGATGAGGGGAGCAAAGGAGTTCTGGCCCTCTCCCAATAATGCTGCTGTTTATTATGAGAAATAGTTTACAGAACCCAAGCCCATCCAAGAGGAGACTGCAACACGGAAATTTCACGTACTTTGAGGAGGAAATCATGCGGAAGATAACGGTCAGCGTCCAAGTGGAAGCTGAAAAGCTGCGGGCCATCCAGTTCTACGTGGGGAGGAAGAACTCCACC
>CATIYU010000037.1 GCA_949739085.1 uncultured Eubacteriales bacterium
ACCTCCACCCCCATGTCCGCCAGCTTTTGCTCCACCTCCAGGTTGGAGAAGGCGTCCATTACCGTGTAGAACTCCCCCACAAGCCCCACCCGCAGGGGACGCTGGGGCTTTTTCAACGGCGCGCGCCGGAGAGCGCTCTTGGCCGCCCGGTAGCCCGCCTCCACCTCGCCCCGGCTGTGGGCGGTATACATGGCGGTAAGGAAATCCTGGTAGGCCCGCTTGTACTCCCCGCCGGTGGCGTCAAAGCCGCAGTTTTTATAGTACTCCGCCGTAATCTCGTCCAGGTACTCCACCATCCGCAGGCCCTCCATGAATTCCGCCAGGAATTTGGCCGGATTGGCCCTGGGATTCAGCCGCCGGACAATCCGGATATACTCCTTTTTCTTGCTCATGTCGTACTCGGAGAGATTCACAAAGGTAAAGTTATACCCCAGATCCCGGAGAATCTGTTCCTGGAGCTCCCCGTAGTATCCCAGACGGCAGAGGCCGTGGGTCATGAGCAGGGTGTCCGCCCCCGCCTCCAGTGCCTCGATCATGCTGCCCAGAGTGGTCTTGAAGGGGGTGCAGACAAAATCCGGGCTGTATTTGGCCCCCAGCTCCATGGTGCGGCGGGTGATGGCCGGGGGCATGATATACTTGGCCCCGATGGCCTCCTCGATAATATAACGGAAGGCGCAGTTGTACTCCGCGTACCGGGGGAACGAGATGCTTCTTCCCGCAGTTGTCTTCATCAGAGCGCCTCCTTTTTGAATCGGATGATGTCGATAAAGCTCTCCAGCCGGGTCTCCACCCCCGCCGTGCCGGTCTGGCTGTCCAGAACCAAGTGCAGCAGGGGCAGATTCTTCACTCGCCGGGCAATGAGTTCGTTGACCATGGAGTCCGGTCCGCAGGGGAAAGCGCTGAGGAGAATCACGCCGTCCACCTGGTTTTCGTACAGGGCAATGCCCCCCAGAATCTCCCGGCTCATCTCCCACTTGCAGGTGCTGGAGAGCTCCAGGCTGCTGTCGAGCGCCTCCTCCCGGTCCGCCAGGTCCGCCCGCAGGGGGATAACCCCAGCCTGTTTCAGGTAGCCGGTGACCGTGCGGCCCACATAGGCGTCCTCAATGATATAGCTATGGGCGGCGATAAGGATTTTCAGCCCCTTCTCGCGGCACAGAGCCTCCTGCTCCCGGGCCTTGGCCCGCTGGTGGGCCAGCTCCGCCCGCTTCGCCAGCTTGTAGGCCCGCTTCGCCTCCCGTGCCGGGAACCCCAAAGCCTGTCCCATCTCCAAAAAGGCCTCCGCCTCGCCCTTCTTTTCCAGCACGTCCACGTTGTAGGAGAGGAATTTCTGTCCCGTGCCCCGGAAGACGCTCCGCGTCAGGTCCGGCAGGGCCTCGAACCGGGTACACATATTCCGGTGGCGGCCAAAGCTGCTGACGCGGGGTGTCAGGATATAGTCGCATTTCCCCACCAGAGCGTCCACGTGGCCCAGATAGATTTTCAGGGACAGGCACGCCTCGTCAATGGCCAAGGCCCCGCCCCGCTCCAGAAGCTCCCGGTCCGTGGGGCCGCTGACCGCCGCCTCCACCCCCAGCTCCTCAAAAAAGGCCCGCCAGAGCACACGGTACCGGTGGTACAGCATGGCGCGGGGGAGCCCGACAACTATCTTATGTTCCTCCATGCAGATTGTCCTCTTATCGTTCAAAATAGGCTGCCAGCCGCCCCGAGGGAGCGGGTGGCAGCCTATGGATTATAGCACAGGTTTTGGGAAAATGCCAGCCCCCGGCCCTATCTGGAAAAGATAATCTTCTCGTTGTTAAACATTACCGCCAGCAGAGCCACCCCTGCCATGGTACACAACCCGTTCACCGCCAGGGTGGCCGCCACGCCGCTGGTCAGGATGCTGAAGGAAAACACCCCGGACATGCACTGCACGCTGTTATACAGCGGAATCAAATATGTGGCGAGATCTTGGGAGGCGCCCCCGCCGAACATGCCCGTTATGCCCAGCGCCATCACCAGGATCATCACCGGCATCACGTAGGTCTGTGCCTCCTTGGTGGTCTTGGCAAAAGCGGAGAGGAGAGAGATGAGGGTCACCAGCAGCAGCACCGTGGAGGCGATCACCGCTCCCAGCAGCAGATAGTCCTGGATCCCGTAAATGGATGCGTTCATGTCCACACCGGCCCCATTCATATCCATCATCTTCGGCAGAGCCAAAATCGTACCGATGGTGCTGGACGCAGCGGACACTAGGGAGATGACCGCCAGAGCCAGAATCTTCCCGATGGCGATATGGGAGCGGCGGATGGGGGTGATGAGCATGGTGGCGATGGTGCCCCGCTCCTTCTCCCCGGCGATGGACTCCGGCGCGACAGCGGCGCACCCGGAGTACAGGAAGATCATCAGCAGCATGGGCATCATCATGGCGAAGAAGCTGCCCATGGAGTCCTCCTCCGTAGCCAGATCGCCCCCAGCCCCGCTGGCGTTGACGTCAAACTTGTTCACCAGCTGGGACTCGTAGGCGTCCAGCAGCTGGGTCAGCTGCATGTAGGCCGCCTGGGAGGCGCTGGAGGCGCTGTTGTAGTAAACCGCAATATTGGGCGCGGCCTGTCCGGAGGCGGGGGTGTAGTCCGCCACGGCGGCGTCAAACCCCTCTGGGAACACCAACAGCAGGTCCAGCTCCTGGGCTGTAACAGACTCCTTGGCCGCCGCCTCGTCCTCGCCGGTGACAATGGCAAATCCCGCCTGGGGCAGCAGCAACTCCATGGATTCCGGCAGACGCACCACCTGCACGGTAGGCGTATAGTCCTCATCCACACCAAGCGCACTGCCCATGGCGGAACCCATGAAGGCGTACAGCGCGTAGATCATAACGCCGGGCAAAAGAATGCCAGCCACCATCCGCTTATCGCCGAAAAAGCGGCTGAGCTCCTTTTTCATAATGATAAAAATGCCTCTCATTCCCCGTCACCTGCCGTTTCCTTGTAGATTTCAAAGAACCTGTCCTCCAGGCTCAGTCCGCCGCAGACCCGCTCCAGGCTGTCGCAAATCACCATGCGACCATTGATGATGACTCCCACCCGATCGCAGAGCTTCTCAATGAGGCTGAAAATGTGGGTGGAGACCACGACAGTCCTGCCCTGGCTCCGCAGCTCCTGGAGGTAGTCTGTGACCACCTTGGCGGTAAGCACGTCCAGGCCGTTGGTGGGCTCGTCAAAAATAATAATTTCCGGGTTATGGACCAGGGAAATAACCAGGGAGACCTTCTGCTTCATACCCGTGGAGAGGTTGGCCACCTTCACCTCCGCGAAGCGGTCAATGCCGAACCGGGCGAAGAGCTCCTCCTTCCGCTTGCGCTGCACGGCTGGTTCCACCTGGTGGAGGCCAGAAAAGAACTCAAAGAGGTAGTTGGGGGTAAAGCACTCCTCCAGCTTCAGCTCGCTGGTGAGAAAGCCCACCCGGCTGCGGACTTTGTCCGGCTCCCGGACCACGCTGGCACCGTCCAGGAGGGCGTCGCCGCTGTCCGGGCGAATGAGGGTGGAGAGCATCCGCAGGGTGGTGGTTTTCCCCGCGCCGTTGGGGCCCAGCAGGCCAAAAATCTCCCCCTGCCGTGCGGTGAAGCTGAGATGGTCCACAGCGACCCGAACCTTCGCCTTTGTCCGCTCCAGCTTCTGCTGCTTGGCGGAGAGCTGGAAGGTCTTGGTCAGCTCCCGCACTTCTAATATGTCTTGCATGGGTTCCTCCTTCCGGACCGCCGGGGCGGCCCGCAGCTTGAATAGGTGATGTATCGTCCAGCGATAGGTAGAATATAGCACGCCGTCCCCTCCTTGTCAAGGGGGAGTTTCCCGGCAGGCTTCAGATTCCTCCACCAGATCCCGGCCTCCTCTCACCGATGGGCTGGCGGGAACCTTCCCCCCGCCATACGCGGTCATAGTATAATATATCCCGGCCCGCAAGTCAACCCAAAAGAGTTAATTTTTGCCAAAAAAAACGGGTACACTCTTATTATCTCATTTGAGTTAGGACGTGAGCTCATGACGGACACCAAGACGGCGGTGCGGGCCCGGATTCTGGAGCTGTGCGCCCAGCGGGGCATTACCGTCAACCGGCTGGCCACCCTCAGCGGTGTAACCCAGTCCACCCTCAACAACATTGTCAGCGGGCGCAACAACAGCGCCACCGTAGCTACCATCAAAAAGCTCTGCGACGGCCTGGACATCACCCTCCGGGCGTTTTTCAACGACCCTGCCTTCGACGACCTGGAGCAGGAGGTCAAGTAGATTCCCCCGGCGGAATGGTTTCAGGCAGACCATTGACTTTACCGGCAGGTCTGGTACAATAGACAGTATCCGGCAAATTTCGGGGCGGCGGGACTGGCCGCCCGGACGGGAGGCTTCTCTATGCAAATTCATCGGGACGGCAACGGTCTTTCCCTGCTGAAAAAGGGAAAGCAGGGCTTTTTTCACATCATCTTCAGCCGCCTGGGGCTGATCGTCTTCCTGCTGGCACTTCAGTTCATGGCCCTCTTCAGCCTCTTCCAGTGGTTTGAGGACTTTCTTCCCCATCTTTTGGGCGGCGCGGCCCTCTTTACCGCCCTTATGGTACTCTGCCTCCTCAACAGCCGACTGGACCCCACGGCAAAAATCACCTGGCTCATCGCCATCATGCTCCTCCCCGTGTTTGGGGCTTTGCTGTTCTGGTACACCCAGAGCGATATCGGCCACCGGGCGGTAAAAGCCCGCCTCAGCCAGCTGGACGGACAGGCCAGAGGGTGCATCCCGCAGCACGAAGAGACCCTCCAGGCCCTGGAGGCGGAGAACCCTGGCGCCGGGTCCCTGGCCCGCTATATCCGCCGGAGCGGCTGTTTCCCGGTATACGGCCAGACTGTCGCCGCCTACTTCCCCTCCGGCGAGGACAAGTGGGCAGAGATGCTCAGGCAGCTGGAGCAGGCGGAGCGCTTCATCTTCCTGGAGTACTTCATAGTGGAGGAGGGGCTTATGTGGGGGAAGGTGCTGGAGATTCTGGCACAAAAGGCAGCGGCGGGGGTGGACGTGCGGGTGATGTATGACGGCACCTGCGAATTCTCCACCCTGCCCCACGACTACCCCAAGCGCCTGAGAGCGCTGGGCATCCACTGCAAGATGTTCGCCCCCGTGGCCCCTCTGGTCTCCACCCACTACAACTACCGGGACCACCGGAAAATCCTGGTCATCGACGGGCACACCGCCTTTACCGGCGGCGTGAATCTGGCGGACGAGTACATCAACCACATCCGCAAGCACGGCCACTGGAAGGACGCGGCCCTCATGCTCAAGGGGGAGGCCGTGAAGAGCTTCACCCTCCTGTTCCTCCAAATGTGGGGGATTGATGAACGGTACCCGGACTTCGACACCTTTCTGGCCTACCCCGCCTTGCCCCAGGAAGAGGCCAAGGGATTTGTCCTCCCCTACGGCGACTGCCCCCTGGACCAGTACCGGGTGGGAGAGCGGGTGTATATGGACCTGCTCAACCGGGCCAAGCGGTATGTCCACATCATGTCTCCCTACCTCATCCTAGACAGCGAGATGGAGACGGCCCTAAAATTCGCCGCGGAGCGGGGAGTGGATGTGACGCTGATTCTCCCCGGCATCCCGGACAAGAACGTCCCCTATGCCCTGGCCAAAACCCACTACGCCTCCCTGCTGGAGTCCGGGGTGGACATCCGCGAATATACCCCCGGGTTCGTCCACGCCAAGGTCTTCGTCTGCGACGGCCAGGAGGCGGTGGTGGGCACTATCAACCTGGACTACCGCAGTCTCTACCACCACTTTGAGTGCGCCGCCTACCTCTGCGGCGCGGACTGCATCCCCCAGATTGAGGCGGACTTCCAGGCCACTCTAGCTCAGTGCCGCCAGGTGACGGCGGAGAGCCTGCGGCGGGAGAAGCTCTCCCTGAAGCTCATGGGGTTCGTGCTGAAAACCATCGCCCCCCTGCTGTAGGACGGCCCTCCAAGCGGCAAAAAAGGAATCACGCTCCGGCGGAAAAATCCCCTGGAGCGTGATTCCTTTTATTGCCCTGAGGGCGGAAAACGGGAAGTCCCGCTTACTTCAAGCTCTCGGCAACCGCCACGGCCACAGCCACGGTAGCGCCCACCATGGGGTTGTTGCCCATGCCCAGGAAGCCCATCATCTCCACGTGGGCGGGGACAGAGCTGGAACCGGCGAACTGGGCATCGGAGTGCATCCGGCCCATAGTGTCGGTCATGCCATAGCTGGCGGGACCGGCGGCCATGTTGTCCGGGTGCAGGGTGCGGCCCGTGCCGCCGCCGGAGGCCACGGAGAAGTACTTCTTGCCCTGCTCCACGCACTCCTTCTTATAGGTTCCGGCCACGGGATGCTGGAAGCGGGTGGGGTTGGTGGAGTTGCCGGTGATGGACACGTCC
>CATIYU010000038.1 GCA_949739085.1 uncultured Eubacteriales bacterium
GGGAGCATCTCCCAATCCCCCGTCACATCTGGGGTGGGTAAAGGGACTCGAACCCTCGACACCCGGAACCACAATCCGGTGCTCTAACCAACTGAGCTACACCCACCAGGTCTATTGGCACGCCAGAAGGGATTCGAACCCCTGGCCTACTGCTTAGAAGGCAGTTGCTCTATCCAACTGAGCTACTGGCGCACATTTTTGGAGCGGGTGACGAGAATCGAACTCGCATCCCCAGCTTGGAAGGCTGGTGCCCTGGCCATTGTGCTACACCCGCATTCTGCCCCGGAAGGACAACCCCACGCTCCTGAGTGCACTCTGTCCGCTCCACCGCAGCAAATATCAGCTCAGTTAGAATAGCATATAGCGGCCAGTTTGTCAAGACCCTCCTCCAATTTTTTGCAAATTTCTGAATGGCCGCCTATATTGGGCGAGCGGCCTCCCGCCCCTCTTGACAGACAGGCGGCGCTGTGGTATTTTATATTTAACCAAACAGTTAAATGAGAAAGGAGGCATCGCGCTGGCATTGCAGCACACCCTGCGGGCCCTGGCAGACCCCACCCGGCGGGAGATTTTGAACCTGCTGAAACAGAGAGGGATGACCGCCGGAGAGCTCTGCGCCCAGTTCGCCGTCAGCGGGGCGGCGGTATCCAAGCACTTGTCGGTCCTGCGGCAGGCGGGGCTGGTCCGGGACCGGCGGGAGGGGAAGTACATCTGCTACGAGCTGAACGCCTCTGTGCTGGAGGAGGTCCTGCTGTGGCTGGAGGATCTGAAAGGAGGAGCGCCATGAAACGTCTCTACCCCGTCACCTGGGCGGTTGTTGCCCTGGGGTTTGTCCTGACCGCCGTTTTTCTCGCGGTGGCCCCGGACACAGTACCTGTCCACTACAACTTCGCAGGTGAGCTGGACCGGATGGGCAGCAAGTACGAATATCTCCTTTTTCCGCTCAATACGCTGTTGATGGGGGCGTTTTTGCTCCTGACAGCCAAATTGGTGGGGAAATCCAAGGAACCCGGCGCCGCCATGGGAGAGAAAATCTGCCTGGTTTCCGCCGCCGGTATGACGGCTCTCTTTAACGGCATGACTGTTTTCTTTCTCTGGAAAGCCCTCTCCTACAGGGATGGCGCTCCGCCTGCCGTACCCGCCCTGCCGGGTGTTGATGGAATGCGCGTGGCCACGGCGGCCCTGGGAGCGGCGCTGACCGCCTTAGGCAACTTCATGCCCAAGGCCCGGCGGAACCAGATCTACGGCGTGCGGACCAGGTGGAGCTTGTCCAGCGAGGAGGCGTGGCGGAAGAGCCAGCGGTTTGGGGGCTTTGCCTCCGTGGCGGCGGGAGCGGCGCTGCTGGTGCTGAGCCTCCTGCTGGAGGGCTGGACGGCGAACCTGGCTGCCCAGTGCGCTGTGCTGACAGTGTGGCTGGCCGCCTGTGTTGCCGCTTCCTACCGGTACTACCGGGCGGCGGGGGGCGCTTAGGCGGATTCCCGCAGGGTCACTCTCCGGCCCTCCACCGTTACCACGCCCTGCTCCCGCATTTTTTTCAGCTCCCGCATCATGGCGCTGCGGTCGGCGCTGATGTAGTCCGCCAGGGCGCTGAGGGTGAAGGGCAGGGTGAAGGCGTTGGAGAGGGCGTCCTGGGCACAGATAGAGAAGTAGCAGAGCAGCTTGTCCCGGATGCTCCGGCGACTGAGGACCTCCACCCGGCGGCTGAGGCGCTGGGTCTGCCCCGCCACCAGCTGGAACATGTTCTGCACCAGCTTGCTGTGGTGGGCGCAGGCTTTTTCGCACCGCTTCATAATGTGGCTGTACTCCATAAAGAGCACCTCCGTGCCGCCGTCGCTGACCACCTCCACGCAGTCCCCCAGGGAGGGCGTGAAAGCCAGCACCTCCCCGAACACGCCGCCGGGCTCCAGCCGCTCCAGGATGGTGCGGGTGCCCGCGTAGTCCAGGCGCACCAGTACCGCCGCCCCCTGGAGCACTACCCCCACCTCCCCCTGTCCGCCGCCGTAGGCGCGGATGGTGCGGCCGGCTTCAAACGCGCTGCGGCGCATTTGAAAGCAGTGAATCATCGCCTCTACTTCCTGGTTGGAGATATCGTGGAAAATCGCCAGACCGCCGTAGTCCATGCCGCTGTGCCTCCTCTCTACAATCTACAAGATATTGCGGGCAGCCAGCCCTGTAGATGCTAAATGTGGAAAGAAAATTTTTGACATGTTGCAACAGCAACACGCATTTCCTCTTGATTCATGATATACTTTCCCGCAAGAAATGTAAAGCCCTAATTCCGCTAAAGATAAAATTTCGGGAGGAAGCCGCTATGATGCAGGTAAATGTCACAGGAGGAACCATCGGTAAGGAGGAGCTGGACGTCTATATTGCCCGGGCTGGGCAAAAATACCCCGCCGGTACGGTGCAGGCCCTGGATATACACGTGGACGGGGAGTTCGTGGACCTGAAATACCACCTGACCCCCAGGCCCTTCAGCAGAATCCGCCGGATTACCGGGTATCTGGTGGGGGATATGAGCCACTGGAACGACGCCAAGGCCGCAGAGGAACAGGACCGGGTAAAGCATCTCTGAGAAACCGGCAGCTGGTTTTCAGCTGCCGGTTTTTTGTGCTCAGACGGCCGCGTATTCCGCCACGCGGAAGGTAAGCGCATCCCCGCCGCTGTCCACGGTCACCCGCTGCCCGTCGGAGAGCTGGCCCCGGATGAGCATGGCCGCCAGCTCCGTTTCCACGTGCTTCTGCAGGTATCGCTTTACTGGTCGGGCACCATAGGCGGGGGTGTAGCTGACCCGGGCGATGAAGGCGCGGGCGGCGTCCGTCAGGTCCAGAGTAATGTCCCGGTCCTGTAGGCGGCGGCGCACAGCCCCCAGCGCGATGTCGATGATGCCGGAGATCTGGTCCTCCGTCAGGGGGGAGAACACCACAATGTCGTCCACCCGGTTGATGAACTCGGGCCGGAAATACTGGTTCAGCTCCTCCCGGACCCGCTCCTTCACCGCCGGGTCAATGCCGCCGTCCTGGCGGATGTTCTCTGTGAGGTAGGCGCTGCCGATGTTGCTGGTCATGATGATAATGGTGTTTTTGAAGTCCACCGTGCGGCCCTGGTTGTCCGTGAGCCGTCCGTCGTCCAGGAGTTGTAGGAGGATGTTGAAGACGTCGGGGTGGGCCTTCTCAATCTCGTCGAAGAGTACCACGCTGTAGGGCTTGCGGCGGACAGCCTCGGTGAGCTGGCCCCCCTCGTCGTAGCCCACGTAGCCCGGAGGCGCGCCCACCAAGCGGCTGACGGCGTGCTTCTCCATATACTCCGACATGTCGATGCGGACCATGTTCCGCTCGTCGTCGAAGAGGGAGGCCGCCAGGGTTTTGGCCAGCTCCGCCCCTGCACCCCGCCCCCCCGCCGGGGGGGGGGGGGGGCCGCCCCC
>CATIYU010000039.1 GCA_949739085.1 uncultured Eubacteriales bacterium
GACCAACCGCGCCAGGAGTACCGTCAGCGCCGGTGGGGCCGGTAGGACCAGTCGGACCAGTGGCGCCAGTCGTGCCCTGGGCCGGGGACGCGTTGAGGGCGCTCTCCATCTTCGCCTTCAGGAAGAGCTGGTTCTGCATCGCGGCCTCCAGAACGCCCCGGACGCTGTCATTGGCGGCCAGTACGTCAGTTATCGTGGCGGCGGGGCCGCTCAAACCGGGCAGGGTGCCCAGAATATATTGCATCTTCTCCCCTTCCGCGTTGAGGATATGGCTCAGGCCAAGCTCTTCCATGGCAATGGAGGAGAGAATCTGGTTTACCGCGCCCTCCCGCTCAATGGGCGGATCAACAGTGGGAAAACTGGGTAAAGACATATGATAGAAAACTCCTTTCTAGTAAGGACTCGTTCTGTCCGGCAGGCGGACGCACCAGCGCCCGCCTCGTTATCCTATGCCGTCTGCCCCGCCGGCGTTCCCAGGCACCGCGGCGCACCCGCCGGCATAGACTGGCATGGCGGCGGGTGGCCCCCCGGACTCCCAGCGAGGACTTCGCCGCCTTCCCGATGGGAAATCCATCACATGGAGTTTATCATTATGTCTATGCCATCTTACCCCCCAAACGGGGCGGATTTGACCCGAGAACAGGCCCTCACCATGATCGTGGCCTCCATTGCCATGGAGGAGCGGGCGCTCAGCCATATTATTGATGCGGAAGGGGAAAAGATACGGTACATCCTGGGCAGGCTGGAGGGCTCCTGCGGCCCCCGCGCCTACACGAGGGAGGTGCTGGAGGTAAATAAAAGCGTCACCAAGCTGCTGGATATTGTGATGCAGAATCAGATGCTTCTGAAAAACAAGCTCTCCACCGCCCTGGATGCCGGCAGGTGCTGCTGGGACTGCTGTCCTCCGGATTGCTGCCCGCCGGAGCGGCCCCCCAAGCCCTCTTGCCGTCCGCCAGAACCACCCCCCCAGCCCCCCTGTTGTCCGCCGGAGCGCCCTTGTCCGCCGGAACCGCCCTCCTGCGGGGAGCCTAAGGCCGCCGCCCAGTTTACCGCCCGGTGCACGCCCTTTCTCTGGAAGAGCGGCTGTCCCCTGGAGTGGGCCTGCCGCTGCCGCCGGGGCGGGGGCATCCGGTGGGAAGAGCATGCTCCGGGCGTGGTGCGCCTGGACCCCCGGCGGGCCTATCAGGTCAGCTACACCGTGAACATCTGCGACGTGTTCCCCCTGGAGGCGTCGGGCCGCATCTGCCTGGAGGGTGCGCGGGAGGGCCTACATGCCCCGCCGCCGCTGTGGTTTGCCATCCGCTGCCACCACGGGGAGCCCACCACGCTCCAGTACGAGACCCTGCTGCTCCCCTGCGCCCGGGAGGCGGGGCCCTTGGAAATCAGCGTATGCCTCCACGCCAGGAGCACCCTCCGGGTGGAGCAGGCGGAGTTGAATATCGCGGAGCTCTAGGAAAAACCGGCCGCCCTATGGCCGGTTTTTTTTCACAGCCGGGCGCCCTGTCCGCCGTGCTGTAAAAATTTCCATTTCACGCTGGGAATGGATTGATTCCCTTTTCCATCTGTGGTATAATGACCCCGAGTTAATAGATTCAACCGGCTGAAACCACGCCGGTGAGGAAGGGAGGGACCGCCTTGGAGAGCAGAGATTATGAAAAAATCCTCAACGCCATGCCGGAGACCGGCGTCTACGTCATCCGGGAGGAGGACCATGGCATCCTCTACTTCAACAGGCGGGTTCAGGAGGTCTCTCCGGAGGTGCGCCTGGGCATGGCCTGCCACGAGATCTGGTCCGGCACCTGCAACTGCTGTCCCCTGCTGGCTATGGGGGACAGGCGGGAGAGCCGGTCCGTCAGCTATAACGGCCCCTTTGGCGGGGTAGTGGACATTACCGCTACCAGAACGGTCTGGAAGGGGACTATCCCCGCCTTTGTCATCACGGTGGCCCCCCGTATGGAGACCGCCGGATATACCTACCGGAAAATTTTCCGGGTGGATCTGAACCGTGACTGCTGCGACGTGCTCAAGACGGAGCCGGACAGCTGGCGGCCCGGGGAGGGATCTTTTTCCGTCCAGATGGAGGCCTTTGCCCGGAGCGGCGCGGTCCATCCCGAGGACGTGGCCCGCTTTGTGGCCTTCACCTCACAGGAGCACCTGCGGGGGGCCGGCGGCGGCAAGGCCCTGACCCTCATCTACCGCCGGAAGGCGGGAGAGACGTTCCGCTGGAACCTGATGGAGGTGATCCCGGACGTCAGCGGCGGCGGGGAGCCGGAATTTATGCTTGCCTGCGTCAAGGACGTCCACGACGTGCTGCGGGAGGGCCTGGAGCGGGAGGGCGTCAGCGTGCGCAACCAGGAGCTCATCCGCAGTCTGGGCGAGAGGAATTTCAACATCTATACCATTGACCTCAACGCCGGCGGCGCGGACATAATCCGCTCGGAGGGGCAGCAGCGGGAGGAGCTGTCTGTGACCCTGCCCTGGAGCGAGCTGATGCAGCCCCTCAAGGGGCGGCTTCACCCCGCCTACCGGGAGGAGTTTCAGAGGAAGTTCTCCCTGGAGGGCCTGCGCCGGGCAAAAAAGGACGGTCAGCAGAAAACCGAGCTGCTCTGCCAGATGGATGCCGGAAGCGGTTACCGGTATATCTCCGCAACCGCCTATTTGGGCCGAGAGCTGGGCCAGAAGAGCTACACCGTGCTGGCCATGCAGGACGTGGACGAACATATCCGCCAGGAGCTGGCCCATACGCAGTGGGATATGCAGATGGCGGCGATCCTCAAGTCCCGGTATAAAATCTTGAATACGGTCCACTTGGACTCCGGTCTGTGCGAACGTGTGGATTTGGACGATGCGGCGGGGCCTCAGAACACCCTGACAGGAGATTACGCCCACTACATCGAAAACGCCATAGGCCGCTATGTTCACCCCAGTGACGCGGAAGCCTACCGGAGTTCCCTTTCCCTGGAGCACCTCCAGGAGCGGGCGGCGGCTACGGAGGACTACCAGGAGGAGTTCTGCCAGTACCGCCTCCGGGGGGAGCCCGTCCGCTGGATTGAGCTCCATGTCATCTACTGCCGCCAGGGGGACCAGGTGATGGTCAACATCCTGGGCCGGGACGTCACTAGGGAGCGGAGTCAGGAGGAAAAACGCCTCCAGGCCCTGGAGGACCGGGCCAATATCATCGGCAGCCTGGGCACGCTCTTCTTCTCAATCTACTACATGGACCTGGAAAACGACACCTTCCGGGCCGTGACACAGCTGCGCCGGGTGGAGGACATCTTGGGCGGGGAGGTCAACTACACCGCCGCGCTGCGGGTCTACGCGGACAACTTCATCCACCCCGACGACCGGGCGGCCTATCTGGAGACCATGAGCATCAAAAACTTGCAGCAGACCCTGCGCTGGTGGCAGCCCTATGTGGCTGTGGAGTACCGCAAGCTGCCCGATTACCCGGAGACCCATGCCGGGACCGGCGGCTGGGTGCGGGCCACCGCCGTGCTGGCCCAGTCCGGCGAGGACGAGGCCCCCAAAACCGTGGTCTACGTGGCCCAGGATATTTCAGACGGCAAGCGCGGGTGCGCTTGAGCAGGGAGCGGAAGCCCCCAGAAGAAAGGACGAAGAGAAACCCCATGGATAAAATTTTGGTAATCGACGACAGCCCGGTGCAGGCCGAATTCCTGCGCTCCATCTTAAAGGAGACCTATGACATTACCACATGCCAGACCTCGGAGGATGGGCTGCGGGAGGCAAAGTCCGGGTGCTACGCCCTGATCCTTCTGGATATTGTCATGCCGGGTATGGACGGATTCATGCTGCTGCGGGAGCTGAAGGGGACGGAACTGACCAAATACATCCCCGTCATCCTGATTACCAGCCTCTCTGACGTCCAGCACGAGGAGCGGGGGCTCCTACTGGGCGCGGTGGATTATATCACCAAGCCCTTCAGCCCGGTGATTATCCGGGCCCGGGTCAACACCCACATCCAGCTCTACAACTACCAGATGCATTTTAAGAAGCAGGCCATGGTGGACGACCTCACCGGCATCGCCAACCGGCGGCGCTATGAGAGCGAGAGCGTGGCCCGGTGGCGGGAGGCCATCCGCTTCGGCCTGACTTTCTCTATCTGTATGTTCGACATTGACAAGTTCAAGCTCTACAACGACACCTTTGGCCACCCGGCGGGTGACCAGGTGATCGCCGCCGTGGCTAAGACAGTGTCCGCCCACTTCCAGCGGGCTACGGACCTTTTCGCCCGGTACGGCGGAGAGGAGTTTGTTGCCGTGTTCGTGGGCGGTGAGGGCAAATCCGCCTTTGAATTCATGAAGGGCGTCCGGCAGGCGGTGGAGGACCTGCACATCCCCCACAACTCCCCGGTCAGCCAGTGGGTCACCGTTAGCGTGGGCGGCGTCACCATAGAGCCCAAGTCCGGGGACGACTACGGCACCTACCTGAAGGTGGCGGATACGATGCTCTATGACGCCAAGCGCTTTGGCCGGAACCAGGTGGTGTGGTCCAACGCCGGCCATGAGCAGTGGAGGGAGAAGTAAGATGGATCTTTCCGCCTATTTCCGCAGTATTGTGGAGCAGGACGCCAGTCCCGTGGTAATCTGCAATCTAGAGCACCAGATCATCTATATGAACCCCGCGGCCCAGAACCGGTACGCCAAGCGGGGCGGCGCGGACTTGGTGGGGCGGAGCCTTTTGGACTGCCACGGCCCCCAATCCGTGGAACAGATCAAACGGGTGGCGGCCTGGTTCGCGGAGAGCCGGGACCACAACATTCTGTTTACCTCCCGGAACGCCAGAGAAAATAAGGACGTCTTTATGGCAGCCCTCCGAGACGGGGACGGGAAGCTCATTGGCTACTATGAGAAGCACGAGTACCGCACTCCCTATCAGGGGGAGCCCTACCAATTCTAAAATAGTAAAAATAGACTGGCCCTCCCTTCTGGGAAAGGCCAGTCTCTGTTTTTATCTGGCGGGCGGATTATTCCTCCTCCAGCAGGTACAGCCTGCTGCCGCTGTCTCCCATCACCCGGGTCTGGGCCTCCCGGCCCACGCCGGAAAACCCCTGCTTCAGCCAGACGCCCCAGTCCATCAGCACGCTGCCGGTGGCCCGGACGTCCTCCATCTCCTCCGGTGGGAAGCCGCAGGGCCGGGTGGTCAGGCGGTAGACCGCCTCCGGCTTCAGGCCCCTGGCCGCCAGACGCAGCGCTGGGGCGTTGGCCCGGTTCTCCGGCTGGAAGAGGAGGCTTAGTGCGCTTTTCCCATCCACCGTCATCACCTGCCAGAAGCCGTCTGAGCCGTCCCGCAGGCGGTAGAACTGACCGTACTGTAAGGTTTGCCGGTGAGCCTTGTAGAAGGAGATCTGCTGGGCAATCTGGTCCCGCTCCTCCTCCGGGAGGGCCCCCAGGTCCAGCTCGTAGCCCAGCAGCCCCATGGCCGCCACATGGAACCGGCTCTCCAGGGGGGCGGCGCGGAGGGTCTGATGGTTGGGGCTGGCGCTGACATGGGCCCCCCACACCCCCTGGGGGTAGCCGAAGCTGGCGTAGTACTGCATCCGGCAGCGGCAGAGGGCGTCTGTGTTGTCCGAGAGCCAGACCTGGGGCATGTAGCAGAGCATCCCTGGGTCTGTCCGGTTTCCGCCTCCGGCGCAGCACTCAAAGAGAATCTTCGGGAACTGGGCGCACAGGGCCTCCAGTACCCGGTACAGTCCCAGTACATAGCGGTGGCGGACCTCCCCCTGGCGCTCCGGGGGCAGGGCGGCGGACCAGGTGTCGGTGAGAATCCGGTTCATATCCCACTTGACGTAGGCGGGCCGGGCCTCCTCGAAGACCTGGGCCAGGGTGCGGATGAGGTGGTCCTGCACCTCTGGACGGCCCATGTCCAAAATCAGCTGGTTCCGCCCGACCGCCTGGTCCATACGGCCCAGTATCCAACCGGGGTGGGCCCGGAAGAGGTCGCTGTCCTCGCTGACCATCTCCGGCTCCACCCAGAGGCCGAAGTCCAGGCCCGTCTGGCGGATTTGGTCCGCCAGAGCGCCCAGGCCGTGGGGGAGCTTTTTGGCGTTGACGGTAGTCCAGTCTCCCAGGGAGCAGCTGGCGTCGTCCCGCTTGCCGAACCAGCCGTCGTCCAGGACAAAGAGCTCCGCGCCCAGCTCCTTGCCCTGCCGGGCCAGGCGGAGAAGGTCGTCCTGGGTAAAGCTGAAGTAGAAGCTCTCCCAGCTGTTGATAAGCACCGGCCGGGGACGGTTTTGCCACCAGCCCCGCAGCACGTGGCGGCGGATGAACTGGTGGAGATTTTCGCTCATGGCGGAGAAGCCCCAGCCCCAGGTCATGGCGGCCTCGGGAGTGGTGAAGCTCTCTCCCGGCTCCAGCTGCCAGGAGAAGCCGTCGGGCTGGACGCCGTGGAGGAACCGCAGCTTGCCGTAGGCGTTGCCGCTGGCGCATTCGTAGTGGTCGCCGCTGTAGAGGAGGTGGAAGCCGTAGCACTGACCCTGCGCCTCGTCCGCGGCGGGGCTGTGGAGCATGACGAAGGGATTGGCCTTGCTGGAGGAGGTGCCTGTCCTGCTGCCGCCCGCCACACAGCCGGGGCCACAGGGGGTGCGGGTGGGTTCGAACTCCCGTGCCCATGCGCCGTTGAAGGTGGTCAGAGTGAAGTCCTGGCTGTAGAAATCCACCTGATTGCTCATGAGCCGCAGCACTACCGCCGCCTGCTCCCCGCAGTTGACCAGCCGTGCGGAACGGGTGATGACGTCGCACCGGTCGAAGGTGGTGTAGAGGAGTTCCAGCTCCAGCCCCGCCCGGCGGTCCGCCAGGACAACCCGCAGGGTCTGGGAGGCTTCGCCCCCGGTATAGGCGCTGGGGAGGCCCTTCAAGGCCGGTTTCTCCGGCAGGATCTCCGCCCGCTCAAACCGGAAATCGGTGTGGACGCCGCCGCCGGCGGTACGGACAGCGGCAAAGGGCTCCCGCAGGTCCCCCAGCCCGGGGGAGGAGATCTCCAGGGCCGTGTCCTCCAGGCAGACCGCCGGGCCGTCCCCCCGCCAGCCGGAGGAGTCGCCGGGCCAAAGGCCCCCCTGAGGCGTCAGGGCGGCGGCGTCCGGCCCCACATGCAGCCGCTTGCCGTAATAGAGATGCTGGAGGAATCCGCGCTCCGCCGCCTGGAAGCAGTATGTAGTCCCCCTGGTTTCCAGCAGGAAGAGGGACCCCTTTTGATGAATCATATGCCGCTCCTATCTGTATTGTTTTTCAGTGAACAATACTTTTTGTTGTCGAAATCAGTGGATAAAGGAATCCTGGGGGTTCATTTTCAGGGGATTGGGGTAGTTGATGGACAGCAGCTCCGCCACCTTGTTGGTGTTGTTGGCCCAGTTATGGGGCTGGTTGGAATGGATCTGAATGCTGTCCCCGGGGTAGAGCGTGTACTTGGTGTTCTCCAGCCAGAGGGTGACAATCCCCGTCAGCACATAGACGAACTCCTCCCCGGCGTGGGTGTACATCTCCGGAGCCAGGGTGTCCGGGTCGCTGAAGGGCATGAGCAGGTAGTGGTGGGGCAGGAAATCAAAGTCCAGAGTGTTGTGGCTGAGGACGCTGCGGATGATATGGGGGCTCACCATACTCCGGTGGAGGCTGAAGCTGTGGACTACCGGGTCCAGGGGATCCGGGGCTTCGGTCTCAAAGAAGGTGGACAGGGGCACGTCCAGGCAGGCGGCGATTTTGGAGAGGGAGTCCACAGCGATGGAGGAAATCCCGCGCTCGATCTGCGACAAAAATCCTACGGACAGTCCCGTCAGATCGCTGAGGGATTTCAAGGTGTAGTGTTTCTCGTGGCGCAGGGTCTTGATTCTCGCGCCGATGGTCTGATTGGGGTCCATATGCTCCTCCGTTGACTGACAAAAATTCACAGCCACATTATACCGGATTTGCCGGGCCTTGTCAACGAAGGGGGGAGCGCTCAGAAGTTGAAGCTGGGGAGGGCGCGGTATTCCTCCGGCAGCTGTTCTCCCAGCTGGGTCCAGCCCAGGTTCCGGACCAAAACAGATTTTTCCTCTGGAAACAGATAGGTGTTCAGGTAGTCGATGAAATCCCCCTCATGATAGCATAGGCCATGGCCGGTCCGGTACTTCTGGGCGTCGGGACTGTGCCAGAGCCACTGGGTGCAAAAGTCCATACAATACGTTTCCAGATTCTCCGCAACGGCGTCAGGGACGGAATAGAGCATGCTGTCCCCGTCCGCGCTCAAGATGACGTTTTTCATCAAATATCTCCCGTTTCATACAATGCGTAATCGCCCTGGCCGTCCCGCTAGTCCGTTGGGGCCGTCTTTTCTGAATCCCCTGCCGCCATTCTGCGGGCAGCTGCGCTCCGCTCCCCGCCACCGGCCCGCAGCCCCGCTGAAATTACATCCAGCTCGGCCCGGTTCTGCTCCAGATGCTCCTGCATGGCGCGTTCCGCCGCAGAGGGGTCGTGGTCCCGGATGGCGTCGGCGATGGCCCGGTGGCCGATAATGGTCTCGGAGAGGAGGGTGTTGCCGTTGAGGGAGCCGAAGAGTCCCACCGAGTAGGTAATAATGGGAATCAGCTTGGGCACTACAAGATTTTGGGTGCATTGGGCAATACTGACGTGGAAGGCCATATCCCGGGGCAGGTGGTTCACCCCGGCCAGGATGTCCTGCTCCACCAGCAGGCAGTTCTCCCGCATGACCCGGATATCCTCCTCCGAGGCCCGACGGGCCGCCGCCGCCGCTACCCAGGGCTCCATCTGGAGGCGCACCTCCAGTAGGTCAATGGCCAGCTGGATCTGGTCGGGGTAGTAGGCGAAGCCCAGGGGGTCGTCGATTTCGCCGGGGTGGCGGGCGATATAGGTGCCTTTCCCCCGCCGGATGACCAGGATATTCCGGGCCGCCAGCAGCTTTACCGCCTCCCGGATGGTGCCCCGGCCCACATTCAGCTGGGCCGCCAGCTCAAATTCGTTGGGCAGCTTGTCCTCCGCCGTCAGGTGCTGGTCGATGATGAGCTGGGAGATCTGTTCCGCCACACGCTCCGGCAGGGAGGTCTCCTTTGTTTTCACATTTTCGAATGTAATATTGCCCGGTTCCATGGATGTTCTTCTCCTCTTCAGAATGTGCCGCGAAATCCGTCATATGTCCTGCGGCTCGCAGTATACGCCAACTCCGTCAAAAAAGCAAGCCCTCCTGCCGCCAGCCCCACAGAGAGGAGGAGCGGCGGCCCCCCTCCGTAGAGAGGAGCCGCCGGTTCTTGCGGGTGATTACACCAGTCCAGGCAGCACGCCCTGGAACAGGCTGAGGATGCAGACGAAAATCAGAATCGACACGCCCGCGACAAAGCCGCCGATGGTCCAGCCCCGGATGGTGTCCGTCACGTCGATGTGGAAGAACCGGGAGATGGCCCAG
Source organism: uncultured Eubacteriales bacterium (assembly GCA_949739085.1). Next base: position 9,409 of record CATIYU010000039.1, read on the forward strand.
AAGCCGGAGTCGTTGGGCAGAGACAGGCCGATGCCGCCCGCGCAGATGGCGATAGCGCACAGCACCGGGGAGACGCCGGAGGTCACGGCGGCGGAGGCCATGATGGCGGCGGTGGTGGTCAGGGCCACAGTGGTGGAGCCCTGCGCGCAGCGCAGCACCTGGGCGATGACAAAGCAGAGCACCAGGATGGGGATGTTGAAGCCGCCGAAGAAGCCGGTGATGGTGTCCGCGATGCCGCTGGCCTGGAGGATACCGCCGTAGGCGCCGCCCGCGCCGGTAATCAGCAGCACCAGGCCCACCTGGTCAGCGCCGCTGGACATAATGTCCGTAATGGAGCGGGGCAGGTAGGGGCGGGAGATAACCGCGCCATAGAGCACGCCGATGGTCATAGCCACGTTCTTGGAGCCCAGGAAGGCGATGACGTCCATCACCGGGCCCTCGCCCAGAAACAGGGGCGCGAAGCTGCCCAGCAGGATCAGCACGATGGGGACCAGCAGGATGGAGAAGGCCATACCGGCGCTCATCTTCTTGCGGCCGCCGGCAGCGGTGGCTTTGGCAGCGGCGGCGATCTCCGCGTCCATGTCGGAGAAGTCCCACTTGCGGCCCTTCTTCTGGTCGATCTTGTTAAGGATGCCGCCGTAGACAATGCCGCCCACGAACATGCCCACAAAGGCGGAGATGAGGGCGTAGAAGAAGAAAATACCGACGGAAATGCCCATGGTCTCCGACACGGCCAGAGGCGGCGCGGTGGGCAGCACCAGGGCGAAGGTACAGGTAGTGGCTACAGAGATGGCGCAGGCGTAGCCAGCCATGGAGTAGCCGGTGCGGCGGGAGAGGACCCGGAGCATGGGGGCAAACATGATGTAGACCACGTCGCCAAAAACCGGAATGCCGGTGATAAAGCCGGAGAAGGCCACAGCGTACTGGGAGCGGTTGTCGCCCAGCTTTTTGAGGATGCCGTTGGCGATGTTGTCAATGCCGCCGGACTCATACATGAACATACCCAGCATCACGCCCAGGCCGGTGACAATACCGATGCTGCCCAGGGTGGAGCCGAACTTGTTTGTGACCACGTCCGCCACTTCGCTAAGGGGCATCTGGCAGACGATGCCGGTACCGAAAGCGGTGACCAGCAAGGCTACAAAGGCGTTGAGCTTTAGTTTGATGATGCAGAACAAAAGGGCCGCGATGGAAATGAGGAAAATGAGCATGAGCATAGATGCGATACCTCCACAATCACAATTTTTGGCTTCCGCCGCCCTCCGGCGTCCCGTCCGGCGGCAAGTCGTTCCCACAGCATATAACATAACACGTCAGACATCATATTGTCAAATAGAAATTGATTCCTAAACCAGAATTTGTAGGAATATACAGAAAGCTTTTTACTTGTTTGTGCAAAACACACGCCCGGCAAGGGTAAGTTGGGGCGGCATTGTGGGAGTTAACTAAAATTCGGACGAAAATTCTATCAAACATTCCCATTGAAACATACGACGTATGATGTTATAATGGGCGCACTCCAGAGAACCTAGGCGGCGGACCACTCCCGGTTCCCACACCCGTTCCCGCCGGACGCCGCCGCAAGCCGGTTTTCGCGCAAATCAACTCGGACGCCTCCCGCCGCTTTGAGCGGGAGCGCATCGGGAAAAGAGGGATATATAAGATGAAAGCAATCAAATTTGAACAGCCCTGGAGCGTCTCCTGCGTGGAGATGGACCGCCCGGTCCCCGGTCCCGGGCAGGCGCTTATTAAAGTAGTGACCGCCGGGATCTGCGGCAGCGACATCGGCGCGTTCCGGGGTACCAACGGCCTGGTAAGCTATCCCCGGGTCATCGGCCACGAGCTGGCCGGTGTGGTGGAGTCCATCCCCGCAGACAACCCCAAGGGCATCCGGGTGGGGGACCGGGTGGTGGTGGACCCCTACCTCTACTGCGGACACTGCTACCCCTGCTCCATTGGCCGCACCAACTGCTGCACGGACCTGCACGTACTGGGCGTCCACGTGGACGGCGGCATGGCGGAATATTTCTGCCACCCGGCGGACATGCTGGTAAAGATCCCCGACGGCATGGACTGGGTGTTGGCCGCCATGGCGGAGCCTTTGACCATCTCCCTCCACGGGGTGCACCGGGGCGGACTGAAGGCCGGGGAGTTCTGCGCCATCTACGGCGCGGGTCCCATCGGCCTGCTGGCAGGCATGGCGGCCCAGGCCTACGGCGCGCACGCCATCATCATCGACGTGGTGCAGGAGCGGCTGGATTTCGCCAGAAGCGTGGGGATTGAGTACGCCATCAATTCCGGCGAACAGGACCCCGCCGCTCTGGTGGCGGAGATTACCGGCGGGACCATGGCCCAGCTGGTGATGGAGTGCACCGGGGCCAACGCCTGCATCCGGGGGTCTCTGGACTTGGTGTCCAACGCCGGGCGCATCACCTTCACCGGCTGGCCCAAGAAGGAGACCAGCCTGCCCACGGACCTCTTCACCAAGAAGGAGATCGACATTCGGGGCGCCCGCACCAGCGCCGGGGAGTTCGAGGAGGCCATTGACCTCATCTGCTCCGGCAAGGTGGATGTAAAGCGCCTCCTCACCAAGACCATCTCCCTGGAGGAGGCCCCAGAGACCATCATTGACATCGAGAAGAACCCGGGCCGCTACATGAAGGTAGTGGTCCAGGTGGGCTGAGGGCGCGGAATATGGAGGAACTCTATCTGACCCGGGAGGGGGAGGGCGTCTCCCTCTCCCAGCTGGAGGAGCTGCTGGACAGCCTGCTGGAGCAGTGGCCGGGGGTTAAGAAGGTCTTGATCGTTCCGCCGGACTATACCCGCTGCTACTCCTGCGCGGGCCTCATCACCCAGATTCTCTACCGGAAGCTGAGCCCCACTGCCGCAGTCCACATCATGCCCGCTCTGGGCACCCACATGCCCATGGACGAGCGGGAGCTGTCCCTCTTTTTCGGGGACGAAATCCCCCGGGACGCCTTCCTTATCCACCGTTGGCAGAGCGACACCGTGAAGCTGGGCGCCGTCCCCGCCGGAGTCTGCTCTGAGATCAGCGGCGGCCTCTTCCCGGAGGAGATCGCCGTGGAAGTGAACCACCGCCTGGTGGACGGCGGCTATGACCTCATCCTCTCCGTGGGCCAGGTGGTGCCCCATGAGGTGGTGGGCATGGCCAACTACTCGAAAAACATCTTCGTGGGCCTGGGCGGCCGGGAGATGATTAATAAATCCCACATGCTCAGCGCCATCTGCGGCATGGAGAAGGCCCTGGGCGTCACCGGCAGCCCCGCCCGCAAGCTCTACGACTACGCCCAGCAGCACTGTCTGGACGGCAAGCTGCCCCTGGTCTACCTCCAGACTGTCACCACCCGGGAGGCGGGGGAGGTCCGGCTCCAGGGCCTCTTCATTGGCCAGAGCCGCCGCCCCTTTGAGCTGGCCGCCGCCCTGAGCCAGAAGCTGAACATCTGCCACGAGTCCCGCCGGGCAAAAAAGGTGGTGGCCTACCTGGACCCGGACGAACTGAAAACCACCTGGGTGGGCAACAAGGGCATCTACCGCACCCGGATGCTGGTGGAGGACGGCGGGGAGCTAATTTTGCTGGCCCCAGGCGTGCGGGCCTTCGGGGAGAACGAGGAGATGGACCAGATGACCCGGCGTTACGGCTATACCGGCCGGGACCGCATCCTGGAGCTCTACCGCCAAGGGGCCTTCGAGGGCAGGCTCATGAGCGCCGCCCACCTTATCCAGGGTTCCAGCGACGGACGTTTCACCATCACCTACGCCACCCGGCCCGAGAACCTCTCCCGGGAGGCGGTGGAGGGCGTGGGCTACCGGTGGGCGGACTATGAGGAGACCGCCCGGCGCTACAACCCCATGACCCTGCGGGAGGGCTGGAACACCCTGCCCGATGGGGAGGAGATCTACTTTGTGGGCACGCCCGCGCTGGGGCTGTGGAAAGCAGAGTAACCAGTTAGGAAGGAAGTATCATATGCTTATCAGTCAGAAAATGCGCAAGATCGCCCCGGAGATGGACCCCCTGCGGCTGGGCACCGGCTGGAAGCCGGAGGACCTCGCCAAGCCCCAGGTCTTCGTGGAGAGCACCTTCGGGGACAGCCACCCCGGCTCCGGCCACTTGGACAAGCTGGTGGAGGCCGCCTGCCAGGGCGTCGCGGCGGCGGGGGGCCGGGGGGCCCGCTACTTCTGCACAGACATCTGCGACGGCGAGAGCCAGGGCACGGACGGCATCAACTACTCCCTGGCCAGCCGGGAGATGATCGCCAACATGATCGAGATTCAGGCGGGCGCCACCCCCTTTGACGCCGGGGTCTACCTGGCCAGCTGCGACAAGGGGATGCCCGGCAATCTTATCGGCCTGGCCCGGGTGAATATCCCCTCTGTGGTGGTCACCGGAGGCGTTATGGCCGCGGGGCCCGACATGCTGACTCTGGAACAGCTGGGCAAGTACTCCGCCATGTTTGAGCGGGGGGAGATCGACGAGGCCAAGCTCTGCTGGGCCAAGGAGAACGCCTGCCCCAGCTGCGGGGCCTGCTCCTTTATCGGCACCGCCTCCACCATGCAGATCATGGCGGAAGCTCTGGGCCTGACCCTGCCCGGCAGCGCCCTGCTGCCCGCCACCAGTCCGGATCTGCTGGAGTACGCCCGCCGGGCCGGGGAACAGGCGGTGAAGCTGGCCCACATGGAGAACATGCGGCCCCGGGATATCGTCACCCTGAAGAGCTTTGAAAACGCCATTTTGGTTCACGCCGCTATCTCCGGCTCCACCAACTGCCTGCTCCACCTGCCGGCCATTGCCCACGAATACGGCATTGAGATCACCGGGGACACCTTCGACCGGCTCCACCGGGGGGCCCGTTACCTCCTGGACGTGCGTCCCGCTGGACGCTGGCCCGCAGAATTCTTCTACTACGCCGGGGGTGTGCCCGCCATTATGGAGGAGATCAAGGGCGCGCTGCATCTGGACGTGATGACCATCACCGGCAGGACGCTGGGAGAAAACCTGGAGGAGCTGAAGCAGAACGGCTTCTACGAACGTTGCCAGAAGTGGCTGGAGGAGGCCAACCGGAAATATAACGTCAGCCTCACAAGGGAGGACATTATCCGCCCCTTTGATAAGGCCATTGGCACGGACGGCTCCATCGCCATCCTCAAAGGCAACTTGGCCCCCGAGGGAGCGGTCATCAAGCACACCGCCTGCCCCAAGGAGATGTTCTCCGCCGTGCTCAACGCCCGGCCCTTCGACAGCGAGGAGGAGTGCATCGACGCGGTGCTCCACCACCGGGTCCAGCCCGGCGAC
>CATIYU010000040.1 GCA_949739085.1 uncultured Eubacteriales bacterium
ACGTCAGGCCATAGCGCTTCCATTATACAACTTAGGCAATGAGATGTCCCTCGCCTGTGGCTGGCTGCCACGAACATGGGGCAAATATATAGTAACAGGGAGAAAACAAGGGGAATGGATTGGGAAAGCGCGGTTGCGACAGGATAGCCCTAAAAGAGCAGATAATGGAGGAAATTATAGGGGATTTGAGTGGAATTTCGTGTGCGAAGGATGCCGCTTCGGAGGGGAAAGTTCGGGTTTTCGCCAAGGCGGACAAGCAGGGAAATGGGCGGAAAAAGTTGCAGAAATTGAGTTTTTTCAAGACGGAAATCATGCTGAAAATGGACATCTTTCGACAGACAAAGTGACAAAATGCTCAGGCAAAGTGTTCGCCTTAAAAAAGACAGCAACAGAGTAATTGAGCATAATTCGATTTTTTCTCAATTTTTGCGGGCCTAGAGAGTCAAATTTTAAGAATAATTCCCCTGAACAGAAAAAATTAAGATTAAATACCGCAAGGAGGGATGGCACATAATCGCCCCAACCAATAAACAACGCCAAAACGAGGAGGAACATTGAATGAATATTCACAAATTAGCAGAAGAGGGCCGCACAGAAGAAATCGAGCGGCAAGTTGATGGACCTGGACGGCGAGTTCCGGTTCAAATGTCGGAAGTGCGGCAAACACTAAAACACGATCCTGTTCAACGGCAGAGATATTTTTAACATCGCCTGAAAACTTCAGATAACACCGGTCATCAATGAGTATGCCGGGACGTACATCGGCAACGCATCCAGAATCCCGGTTGTTCACATGGTTCCTCGCGGCAAAAACGAGGTTTGTCCCTTCCTGGAAAACGGCCTCTACGGCTCCAGAAAGCAAGTCCATACCGTGCGGGAACAGCCCGTACGGTTCGGGATCCCAGAGGGGGATGAATTCTTCCTACAATGGAGCAGAATGACTGCCATGCTTCACAGGATGATTCGATAGCCGGAGGGGCATCATGTGTCCAACGAGACCTTGAATCTGTTTGGGAGCGCGATCTTCTCCACGTTATACCTGGATTACAACACCTCCACAGAATTCCTTCCTCAATTTCAGCAGGCTGCGGAAAAGTTAACCTCACTGAGTCAGGGAGTTGCAGAGGTTGGAACGTTTTTCCCGAGCAGTGGGACCACCTGAAGGAGTGGCTGAATGGAAAAATGCGTTTAAATGGAACGGCATAAATGCAAAGATTCAAAATGACGGCGGGGGTCATTGCGTTCGATTAGCATTTGAAACAGCGCAGCTCAACAAATTTTTTTCTGAAATAAAATTAGTGCAATTCGTTGGTTTTTAAAGAACAGTCTCAAAATAGAACCATTTTGGAAAGCTGTACAGATGGATTCGGCAGAGGTTTTTGCTTCATTAAATAATAAAGAGGATGCTTCAACCAGAGAATTTTCATGAACTACCTTCATCGGAAGAATTTTCCCGCCGGAAGGGAAGTTGTATCAGCGTAGGAGTGCCAATCTTTCCTGCCGGCCAAAGGCGCTCTGCGCCGCAAAACAAAATTGCGCACACATATGCTAGGAAATCCATAGGAAAATTTCATAACTTCTAACAGCCAATCTCTCCGGATTTGCTTCTAAAACGGGTGTTTCTAAAAGAAATTTCATCTAAATTTTGACGGTCTTGCAGTTATGCTATGGTTTTCCAAGTATGTTTTTGACTACAAAATGGAAAGAAGGTGGAGGTCGTGACATCAAAATTTTTCAGAGAAACCGTGAAATTTGCCGTGTACTGCTTGAAAATGAAGATACTTACTGGCTGATCTCTTTCGATAATCCGATGGAGCGTCCGTTCTGTATAGCTGCAGTGGAATTGGACAGTTTCCAGCGTGTACCAGCGCCGCAGGACTTTGTACCGGAAGAGTGCGGTCTATCCCTTGCCGTACAAAAACGGCTCGCACTCATTCAGCCATTGCTAAATCGGGACATGGACGCCGTTACAGACCGGCAGCTCCGGCTTTCTATGGCAAAAAACATCGCCAAGCGGCAAAATACTACTCCCCGCCGGGTCCTGAGATTGTACTACAGATACCTGGCAACCGGGCAGATTGCGTTCTCCAAAGATAGGGAGATTACCGTCAATGATACCTATGAATGGGCAATTAAGACGCTCTATTTCTCAGCAAAACGGTTCTCGCTAAGAGCTACATATGACATGATGCCGGTGCGAAAATATACAGATACAAATGGAAAATTGCTTAAAAACAGCCCCTCCTGGTCTAGCTTCCGCAACTACTTTTATAGCCGAAACTATCACAAGCAGCCGCGAAAGTCGATTGCCTACTCCGGCTTGACTAATTACCAGCGCAACGAGCACCCAGTCTTTGGCTCGGCATCGGACTGGAGAAGCGCTCCCGGCAGCTAGAAGAGTGGCCGTTGCCATGCTGACGTATTTCTCCACGCCCTGCCCAGAAGAATGGTGGTACAGTGTCCTCTGCCGGTATCATGTCCGCTCCGGGCGGCAGAAGGTCTCGACAACTCTGCATGAACTCTACTAACCCATGGCAGGCTGTTTCCAGGCGGTGACTGCCATGCTATCATAAAACAACTGCCAAAGTGCGTTATAGCACTGGAAGCAGTACTTCTGGAACACACCCTGATGCCCTATTACCTTCGATTTCATTCCCCCCCCAAGAAAAGGCAGGCGGTATTCAGAACCCTCCTGGCTGGCAAAAGCGGCAGTCTGATTAAATGCGGAGGAGAAAGAGCGTATCGCTCAAGCTGCCGCTATCCGCAGCAACGGGCAGACGGCGGTGTTCGCCAGAGAAATTTTACTCCGGGAAGTAAATTGAATTTTACAGATAGCTGGACAGATAGCAGAGGCCGACAGGAAATAGCTGATGGATAGATAAGGAGCAGCAGTTACTCATGCTGGCTGAGGTCCATTCCGGCGATACCATTATCACTTTGGAAGTCTCCCGGTTGGTCCGCTCCGCAAAGCAACTTTGTGAGATCATCGATGTGATCCGGGACAAACGGCTGCGTCTGGTCATTGTCGGCAGTATCACTATGGACTGCCGGGATGGGCAGATGACCCCCATGACGGCAGCCTTCCTACAAATCGCCGGGGTATTCAGTCAACTGGAACTGTCCATGATCCGCTCCCGGGTGCGTTCCGGGAGGGCAAACGCCAAGGCCAAAGGCAAGCATATTGGCCGGCCGCCTGTATCTGACACGACGATCCCGGATTTATTTTATCGTTACAACTATTGTATCAATCGGGCAATATTACAGAGGGAGGTCTGCTTATGGATCCTATTCAAAATGCAAATTTGCCGGATACCTCAGTCAGCGCAATCGATCTGTACGCGAGAGCTACCGCCACCCTTTACGGGATTATCAACTTCAATAATTTTTCAAAATTTTGGATGTCTATTACGAGGAAAGCGCGCCCCTTCTGCGTCCAGCGGATACGCAGGTTGCAAGGACAAGGCTCATATAAAGCAGTCTGGGGATGCGTGTATCCTTTGCCGACGTAAGGCTGACACAACACCCAAGTACCATTGCAACTTGTACTGGACCTTCCTGTCCTGCAAATAATTGTTCAGGGCCTGGGCGGAGAATTCATACTCTTTCGCAATCATGGTGATCGGGAGCAGATCCGGATTTTGAAGAACGGCATCATAATAGCAGGCTTTCGGCTCCCATTCACAAAGTAAAGAGGCCTTTGCTTCGTCCTCAAGGCGCAGCCTTTGAATTTTCCGATCCCACTCTGCCAAGGCGTTTCGCACGACTTGCTGTGCGGCATCCGCCAATTCGCCTGCGCCCATGGTGTCTTGACCCATGATATATCCGCCGTTTTTTCGAATGGAAGGGAGCACTTCGGTTGTGACCCAGCGCCGGAGAGCCCTTGCTTCTGGTTTGTTCGAGCTGAGCAGCAGATGGTAGAGTCCCGCCTCGTTGACCAGGATGGCTTTTTGAGCGCCGCCGCGCTGTCCAGAATGACTCGAAGTCAAACTTAGAGTCATTTTCTCGTGCGCATCCAACCGCAGCGCAGCACTTGACGCGCTGCTGGGTCCCATCACGCCGCAAACATCGCACAGGAACCACCACAACCCGTTTTCTATGTAGAATACCCGAATCTGCTTGTCGTTATAATAAGCGGTCATGCAGTCGGAACTCCTTGCCGCCGCAGTAAAATCTGTTCTCTTCTTTCTGCGGGTTAAAGCGGTCTTGCAGAAGGTGGTTCCAGTTCCGTGTACCCAATTCGCCACTCTGGTACCAGGTAATGGCCGGAATCTCTTTGAGCGGTATCATGGTCAGCAGTTCCGCAAACAGCTCAATGTTCACTCTAGAAACCTCATCTACGAAAACGATGTCCGGTCTCCAGCTGCCGGAGCAGTTGACGCACTTCCACTTTTCGCTCCTGGACAGACGGGCAATGGTGGAAGCTTCTGCCGGTATACGATTTGCCGCCTTGCCGGTCAGCGCACAGCACTGCACCAACGCTTGCGGACACAGCTCATGTAGGGCAGCAATAGCCGCCTCGGCAAGGAACGTTTTCCCAGTTCCCGGGCCGCCTGACGGGAGCGGTCAGCATCTGCTTGATGGCCATACACTGGCCGGCAGTCAGCTGCTGGCCTTTGGATTTCTTGTATTCCGCTAGAAATCTGTCAAGCTCATGCGGAGGACATGTCACTAGCTTCTTTGTCCGGCAGAGTACTCTCACGCCCGCTGCTGCACTTACTTCCGCATGATAAAGAGACGAAATGTAGACATCTTCTCTCCCTCCCACACGGTCGGTATGTACTACACCACATTCCTCCAGCCAGTCGAGTGCTTTTGAGATGTCGGCCTCGGACATGGTGCAGTTGATGCCTTAGCGTTTCGGGTGCGGGGCATAACAAGCGGTGATTGCCTAAATATAGATTTTTGGGTTCATAAACTGTAAGACCATCCTGGAAACAAAGCTGGCCTCATTTCCGCCCTCTGCATTGAAATCCGCCGAACTTTTCCAGACCTTCCATGCGAGGTAGAGCATATAGGCGGCTCCCAAAATCTGCATAACCAGCTTTACCTTTGGTAAAAATATGTAAAGGATAGAACTGAAAACAGGCAAACAGACATTACAACCAAAAAGCCAAAAGTAATCCCTAAATTGAAACGGATACTCCGGCGGAAACCAAGCCGGGCCGCGTTGCTCATAGACAGCAGATTGTTTGCCCCAGGCGTATATGCTGTAACAAAGCAATATATTAAAAAATCATATAGCGCGAACAAACAGGTTCCTCCTCTCAGGTCAGATAGCCGCCGGCAAAGATAATTAAAACAATGATCGGAAGGATATAGCTGATGCACTTCCGAGTGGACTTAGGATAGTTCAGACCTTTCCCAATGCAGGCTTCCTGATAAAAATTATCCCATTCCCGCCCATAACGGCGTGTGCAGAATAACAGAAATACCAAACTCCCAAGGGGCAAAAGGTTGTTGCTCAAAATGAAATCCTCCAAGTCAAGAATTGTTGACCCTTCTCCTAAAGGCTGTAGTTCACTTAGAAGATGAAACCCAAAGATACACGTCAGAGACAAAAATGACAGTCCAATAGAATTGATGCTCGCGGCCTTTTTCCGGCTCCAGACCTTCCAATTCATTGTATTAAAGTGGACATAGCAGCGAAGCACATGAACAGGGAAAACAGGCTTCCCCATATCCGTCCGCCCTCCATAGCGTTGAAGATATTGGGCAAGGTCACAAACAGCAGGTTCGGGCCACTGTCCGGCTCAACTCCAAAGCTGAAACAAGCAGTGAAAATGATAAGCCCAGCAAGAAACGCAGCAGCAGTATCGAGAACGCCCATATAGATTGCGTTTTCAGTGAGCGAGCTGCTTTTGTCAATGCGGCTCCCGAAAGAGGATAACGTACCAATGCTCAATGTAAAAATGCTTGCCCCATCGCCGCAAAAACACATTCGGTCAGTCCAATTTCCTTCATGCGCCTAAAATCAGGGTAAAGGTAGTAACGCAGGCCCAATTCCGCACCGGGCAGCAGCACCGGCTTTACCACCAAGACAATCAGGAGAGCAAACAAGATCAGCATCAATATCTTCGTGATTTTCTCTGCACCCTTTTGTACGCCAACGGCACATACAAGGACAGAAATTGTAATGGACTCAACCGTACATACTGCCATAATGCCGTGGCTGCTGAACAGGCTAGAGAATACTTCTGATACTTCCGCTGTCATAAGCCCTTGAAACCGGCCATTCATTATTTCGACAAAGTACCAAACCAACCATCCACTGATTACCGTGTAAAACATCATCAGAAGATAGTTCCCAGCAAATGTGATGTGCTTAAAGCCACGCCACTTCGTTCCCGTTGGCTCCAGAATATCAAATATCCTCCCGGCAACACCCGGCAGCAAATTCCTTTTTCTTAAACTTCTTTTTAATGGACTTTACATCCATATCCTGAACGCTTTTTGAGGGGCGTACCATCGCACATGCGCCAATCAGTCCTGACAGTTCATCCGTCGCAAATAAAATCTTCTCCATTTGCAGTTCCGGCGCTACATGAACCCACTCCAAGCGCCCGTAACCATGGCTGACAATGGAGCGGATCATGCTTTCGTCAATATTGTGCTGCCGGAGTATCTCACATCATTTCGCACAATGCTCCTCCGGCCACAGTTCAAAATCAATATTGTGCAGCATACCGACAGCAGCCCAATACTCTACGTTGGCCAGGTCGTATTGCTGGGCAAAATAGCCCATAATGCCAGCCATAACCTCGCCATGCAGCAGGAGGAACTCACCCTGATTGTACTGCTTTAACAGTACTCTTACCTCATCCAAATTTGGAACCATAAAATTTCATCCTTCCCTTTACAATGCAAAAGTGTGATAGTATAAAAACACAAAGAGGTCACTATGCCGCACAGATGCGCGATATAGCAATATAATATGTGCGACATATTGTCAATAGGGGGGGTGAACTTTTTGGGATACGATGAATCTGGTGGTTTCAAAGACTATTCGGAGGCTGCGTGAGGAACACAAGCTGAGCATGTATGAACTGGCAAAACTGAGTGGTGTCAGCAAAAGTATGCTGGCGCAGATTGAGCGCGGCGATGGTAACCCGACCCGTTCGACACTGTGGAAGATTTCAAACGGAATGAACGTACCGTTTGACGCTCTGACTGCTCGCCCCAAAATGCCATACGAAATTGTGAAACTCTCGGAGGTGCAGCCTCTATTAGAAGATGCCGGGAAGGTAAAAAATTACTCTATTTTTCCTGATGACGAAAACCGGCGGTTTGCAGTTTATTATCTGGAATTGGCACAAGGCAGCTATTGGCAGTCTGAACCGCTAACAGGAAAGAAATCTTGGCTGGGGGAGATGTGAAAATGAGCCCGCTTCCGACGGATATGGACATTCTGACGCCGTCTGATGACCGGGTGTTCAAGTTGATTTTGACCAAAGATGACGCAAAACCTGTTTTAATGGATCTGTGCGATCTGCACTCGTCTCAACCGTCCAAAGGGGGTGCGCCGATATGATCGGCTGGCCCGGACGCATCAAGTGACTTTTTGCTCCTACACGGTATTTCCCAATCGGGCTGTGCATGTCAATTCCTTTTCGCCGCGTCATGACAGGGACACTGAGCAAGTTATAAGAGCGGAGCATACCAATTTGCGGTAAACTCTGTTCATGAAAAATCCCGTTTTATGGAGGAAGTATGGCTTTAATATTGATAAAGCTCACGAAGGAATATGAAAAACAGTTGTGTGAGATGATTGATGAGTGGAAATTAGACCAGGAGATCAACCACACCAATCACTCGCCATGGGCAATCTTTAAAAACGATCATCGTGATTTCAATTATTATCTGGAACACCTCGAATTGAAAGAATCTACCGAAGACCTGGTTCCCGATTCGGTGTTCTTCCTGTTGGACGAAGACAGAGATAGACTTCTTGGGGCTGTAAATATCCGTCATTATTTGAGTGACTCTCTGCTGAAAGAAGGCGGGCATATCGGAGCTGGAATCAGGCCTAGTGAAAGAAGGAAGGGTTATGCGACAGAGATGATCCGTCTGGCACTGACTGAATGTAAGAAACTAGGTATAGATCGTGTGCTGATGACATGCGATAAGGATAATATCGGTTCTGCCAAATCTATCATTAAAAATGGCGGCGTTCTTGAAAACGAGTTTGTGAATTCCGATGGTGATGTAGAGCAAAGATATTGGATTTCGATTTAATGCCGGTTCATTCATATTTTTCGGAGAGATCTTCGGGCCAGTCATTTTTCTACTCGTCCAACCTCAACGCAGCGCTTGACGCGCCGCCGAGTTCTGATCACACAGCGAATATCGCGCTAGGACCACCACAACTTGTTTTCTATGTAAATCATCCAACAGCTTAAGCACTTCCACTTTCAGAAGAAAACTACATGGATGCTCCTGCAAATTGCCTCAAATGTATCGGGCGCAGTCCGGCCGCAAGATGTACACGGCCAACTCCAATCATTTGTGGGATTTATATATGCGTTCAAAAATATCGAATAGATTGGAAACTTTTTTACAAATTTTTTTCGATATAGGGCCGCTCCGTCAATCTGATACCTGACGAAGCGGCCCTATATTGTCAAATCTCCCAAAACCCCACGCAAGAAATTATAGAAATGCACGAAAAAGCACAACGCGATAAAGTTTTCGTTGACAAATTCGTGATTCCAATATATTTTAATTATAGAGCATTCAGATGAAACGCAAAAATCGTATATATCAATAAATATGAATATTCGGATGAACGGCTTAGGAGAGTCCGCGAACGCGGCGCCGAAGGAGCAAACTGCCATTCTCTCTCAGGTAAAAGGGACTGGGCCGGGACGAAAATCTGGAAAGCGCTGCGGCGCACCGACGGGGCAACCGGAGGATTTTTCTCCGGGAATCTCTCAGGTCTTGATAAACAGAGGCGTGACAGTATTTGTCGCGCCCTGTTTTTTTGCCCGGCAGCGGTATTGTGAGGAAACAGGCCACACGGCAGTGTAGCCTGTATTTTCTATTTTATTTTGAAGGAGGAACCCCAACTATGAGCGATTTAAAGCGTACGCAGCTCTACGATGTCCACGTGGCGGCCGGCGCCACCATGGTGGATTTCGGCGGATGGGAAATGCCCATCGAGTACCCCACGAAGATCGTGGCCGAACACCTGCATACCCGGCACTTTTGCAGCCTCTTTGACGTCTCCCACATGGGCCGCATCCTGGTGGAGGGGCCGGAACGGGTCCCCTTCCTCCAGCACGTGCTATCCAGCAACGTGCTGGCCCTGGACCTCAACCAGTCCCAGTACGCCATCATCCCCAACGAGCGGGGCGGCGCCGTGGACGCCGTAGAGCTGGGTGCGCTTCAACTCGCTCATAGCTGGGGATTCCTCCTTCAAAATAAAATAGAAAATACAGGCTACACTGCCGTGTGGCCTGTTTCCTCACAATACCGCTGCCGGG
>CATIYU010000041.1 GCA_949739085.1 uncultured Eubacteriales bacterium
ATCCACTTGGGGGAGGGGCCGATCTTTACGTTCCGCACCATCCGGGCGGTGTACCGGGGGCAGAGGTCCGGGTCCGGGGTCTCCACGTCCAGCAGGTCTGTCAGCACGCCGGGGCCGCCGCCCTTCACCACCGGCTCATGGAGCCGCAGAGGCGTGTCGAAGGTGGCGGACGCCTCCCGGGCTAGGCCGGTGACGCTGAGGCAGTCGGGCCGGTTGGGGGTAATCTCAAACTCCACCACGTGGTCGTCCAGGCCGGTGACGGCCCGGATGTCGTCCCCAGGCTGGCAGTCCTCCTGGAGGACGAAGATGCCGTCGGGAATGCAGTGGGGGAACTCCCGCTGCTCCGCGTGGAGGTCCGAGAGGGTACATATGTGTTCTTTCTCCACATCCAGGGCGATGGTATCATGCTCGTGGATATTGGCCAGGGTGGTTGTGATGGTGTGGTAGAGACCACCGCTGTCACAACTGACGGCAAACTGTCCGTATCCACAGAGCTCCACCTTGGTGACAAAGGCGGCCTTGACCGAACCAAACAGCTGATAGCCAGGGGTGACGCCGGAAGGCACGGAGGGCCTCTCCAGGTCGACGGGCTTGTAGTCGTTCAGGATGGCGGCGGCCTCAATGACGGCGTAGGGGAAGTCCCGCTCATCCAGGCCCAGCTCCCTCAGGGAGCAGAGCATCCCGTTAGAGAGCACCCCCCGCAGCTTGCCCTTCTCGATCTTCTTCCCGCCGGGGAGAGTGGATTTGTGGAGGGCCACAGGGACCAGGTCCCCCGCGTGGATGTTCCAGGCGCCGGTAACGATCTGCACCGGCTCGTCCCGGCCCACGGCCACCTGACAGACCCACATGTGGTCGCTGTCCGGATGGCGCTCCATGGCCTCAATCCGGCCAACCACCACGTTGGAGATCTCCGCCCCCAGGTCCTCGATCCCCTCCACCTTGGAGCCGGAGAGTGTCATCGCCTCCGCGAACTCTTTATCACTGCACACAATGGTCACGAACTCATTGAGCCATTTTCTGCTTAGTTTCATTGCTTCAAACTCCCTTTTAGAATTGTTCCAGGAACCGGATGTCGTTTTCAAAGATCAGCCGCAGGTCCGCGATCTTAAAGCGCCGCATAGCCGTGCGCTCCAGGCCGATGCCAAAGGCCCAGCCGGAATAAACATTGCTGTCAATGCCCGCCATCTCCAGCACCTTGGGGTGGACCATCCCCGCGCCCAGCAGCTCGATCCAGCCCTCGCCCTTGCAGGTGGGACAGCCTGCGCCGCCGCACTTGTGGCACTGCACGTCCATCTCGCAGCTGGGCTCGGTAAAGGGGAAGTGGTGGGGGCGGAACCGGGTGACGGTCCCCTTGCCGTACAACTGCTCCACCACGGTATTTAAGGTCCCCTTCAAATCGGCCATTGTGACACCCTTATCAATCACCATGCCCTCCACCTGATGAAACATGGGGGAATGTGTCGC
>CATIYU010000042.1 GCA_949739085.1 uncultured Eubacteriales bacterium
AACTTGAAGTTGCCGGTCGTGATGTCAAAGGCGGTGATTGTCTCCAGACTGGTGATGGTAACGTCATTGACATTAAACATAATCAAAAACCTCCCTTATTTGTGAGTCAGCCAATTCAGATCGTCTTGGCTAAGTTCTTTTGCATTGACCGTGCCAGCATAGACGCCGTGCATCCTGTTGTCATAGTCAATTTTTTTGATAACCTGTCGCACACTCTCGTTGAACTGATAGATTGAGAGTTCTCGTGTCCCCTCAAATCCATAGTGAAACTGTTCAGTGTTCACCATTGCGACAATCAATTCTTCGAGCTGGGAGTCATTGACACGCCTGTTTCTCCGGCGCATCTTTTCCCTTGCTCGTTGCAGCATATACTCTCTTGCTTCTTGGTTGGCTGGCTTGCGATTATTTCGTTTCAGACTGTGTATCTTCCTCAAAACACTCGCAATCTGACCCTGGATGCCACGGTCAATGACCACTCCGGTCTCCTTATTCCGCAAAACAATGGTGCTGTTCTGCGGGTTGACAACAGACTTGAATGGCCTCAAATCAAGCTCACCAAAAATCAGCGAGGTATCTTTGTCCTTCAAAGCGTTGAACAGAATCAAAAACAATTCATATTCATTGATTGCCGTGAAGTCTACGCCAATGTCATCAAGCTGAACCATCATGTCAATCGGCATGGCGGTCAGCATAGTCACCATGGTGTAGTAGTCGTCCTCGTTATCCAGCACCTCACCAACTGTGGGGATTCGGATTTTGATATGCTCGTTGATTGCGTACTCCTGTTTATACAGGAGATTGAGAGTTGCCATTATCCACTCCTCCTGTTTGATGGAGCGGACCTTCCGCTGGGTGACAACCGGTTGAAATCCCTGGTTTGGAATGTGAGAACCTTACCCTGATAATCCGTTATAGGAGCGAACCGTCTGGAGGACATGAAATCCAGCTCTCCCAGTCCGTAATACCTGCTGCCATTGATTTTCTTGGCAATTTCAGAACACAGCTTGTCAACACGAACACCACCCTCTGGCAAGCGCATCTTGCTTTTGTGTGTGAAAACCCAGATGTATAGCGTTGGCCGTAAAAAGGTTTTATTCTCTACTTTCTGGATGTCAACATCACAGCAGATAAACGTTTGCCCATGCACAACGGTGTCCGGCATATATTCGTAGGGGAACACCTGAGAATAGACGAGCTGCTCTGGCTCACACCATATATCCTCATCATCGGTTAGCAGGTGTACAATCCCGTCACTTGTCAGCAGGTCGTTCATAAGCTGGTTCTTATAGTTGAAAAACTCATCAAGCTGCATTAGAACCACACCTTCTTTGCTGCGGAATCTTCCGGTCTATCCGGCGGTACGGCCCCCTGTTCGATAGGAGGCTCGACCTCTGGCTCGGTCGTTCTTGGAAAGTAGTCATAGTAGTTTGCGATATGACGCTCCAGGTCGTCTCCGTCCTCGGTGTTGCATTCCTGCAGCACGAAGCTCAGAACTCCTTTGCCCGCAAAAGTACCACCCAATTTGAACGGCTTCGTCAGCCGGTAGGCAAGCACATTAGGGGAGTCATAATCGTCAATCAGGAAGCGGTTATCACGATTTAACCGGATAGTTTCCTCATCCTTTGGCAACGTCAGCGTTAAACGGGTATCACCTCGGACAAGAATAAAATCGTTGTCACCGTATTCACCTGTCAGATACTTTGTACTGTCTTCAACAATACACCATCTCTCAATGATGTTCCCATCCTTGGAAATCCACCGAATCAGATAGTTGCACTGCTGCATAGTTGCCTTGGTGTACAGTTCGTTATTGGCGTCCCGTGCGATAATGAGCCAGTGGTTGTCCATCCAGCTCACCACTCCGCCATGCTTCAGGTCTTCGCCTGGTAACGAGCAGAGTGTTTTGATGTTGAGATTATCGGAGTCGATAACAGCAACATTGCGGGTGATATCGTCAATCATCATCTCGTGATACGCCAAACTGTCTGGATACTTCCTGGTCAGAGTACGAGCTCCTCGTTGAAGTCTAGCCTCACGCTTTGTGCCGCCCCTCGACTCAATCCTCGAACAATATGTACCCCAAGGATTCATGACTACACCTCCTGCGGTACTGCGTATTTCTCTTTCAGCTTGTTGCAGATAGAAATTGCGCGAAACACCTCACGTCTGACGAACGAGACATCGCAGTCCGGGTTGTCAATGAGGTATTGCAAGATTGCGATAAGAGACAAAAACATGGAGTCATCGTGGATGGCATCCACAAGGGCATTGCACCCCAGCAGCTCCGCCTGGAGACTTCTCATGTAAGTTCCCAGCGAGCGTTCGCCGCTCTCCTTGAGAGGGAGAATCTTAAAGAAAAGATTGATAAGAGAACGGAGATAGTTGTCCAAGACTGCGGCGCTCATCGGAACGCCCGTCGTTGTCTGAATCATCAATGCAGGTGCAAATCCGTTAAATCCCCGTGGTTATACGAATACTCCCTCATCATATTCGTAAAATCCTTCTTAGCCGCAGCGTGGGCATTCCCAATACGCAACAGCAGTTCGGCGGGGGAATAGGTGGAGAAATCCTTGGTGTTCAGAATATTCTCCAGACTGTCCTGGTGGTAGACATAGGGCTTCATCCACTGCACAAGCATACCCTCAGATACGATGTCCACAATCTCATCCAAATCTTCGTCTTTGATTTCGACGGTAAACTCACGCACGTTGTCGTCAGCCGTTGTGGTTAAATCGTACTTGCAAATATTTTTGAAAGCAGCGATAGCCCTCTTCATGTAGCCATCTACAGTGGTAGTCCGCTCAAAGTCTGTCATACCGGAGAATTCATACTCCGTAATCTTTGAGAGGAAAGCCCCGGTAAACAAATCATATGGGACGCCAGGGATGACCTTCTTCTCTTCATCCATCTGTCACTCCCCCTTATTTGTCGTGCTCAACCAGCTCGATACCCAGACACTTCTCCAGGGTTGCGATTGTCTTGTTGGAGTCAATGGCCTCCTCGCTGATCAACTGCCGGGCCCGGTATGCCACAGACCGCTTCTGTCCCTTAGACAGCTTAGCAAGCGCCTTCTCCAACTCGGCGGCGGGTTTCTCGAAAAACTTGTCAAACTCCGCAATCGGAATTGCGAACTTATAATACTGGCTCAACCCGAGATACTCCACGACCCACTGCTCGTCGAACATAAACCAGTTGTTCTCGAAATACTTCTTGTTGGCGCTTTTGGCATTCCGCAGTTCAGCGATTTCCATATCCTGTTCAGCGCCGAACCCTTCCCACACAAACCGTTCGCCAGTCTTGGGGCTCTTATAAACGAGCCGCCCCTGGAACCCATTACGAACAGTCACGATTTGGTGCTGGTCAACATCTTTGGGGACGATAGGGCGCTTCTCCCGCTCAACGGCAGGCTTAACGTTTTCTTTTGGTGCGGTGTTCTGACGGCCCCGCCCGCCGGTAGTTTCGTTAGCCATAATTACCTCCCTTTTATACAAAGAGCGGGGCCCGTTGTGAGCCCCGCTCAGATGATTGCTGTTTAGGCCAGCTCGTAGCGGCCAATGCCAGCGTTGCCGCCAGCCAGAACGATACCCATACCGTACTTCTCGCCGTACAGATACTCCTGGGTCAGGTCGCCGTTGGTCAGCGGGTCACCCATAATGACAATGGGGTCGCCCTCATACACACACTTGATGGGCTTGTCGTCACCAGCAATGATGGTCAGCACATCGTCACGCATGACGAAATCGGTAGAGCCGACCTTATGGCGCTGAGGAGTGACAACCACAGGGGAGCCGTAGAACTTCCCATAATCCTTTTTCTTTTGGTTGATATATGTGTATTTATTTTGTTGTAAGTGCCCTCTCGACAGTCCATCCGAGTCTAGACACTCTATTCCGTATTTTGAATTGGCTGATACCCGTAATCCTTGACCACTCTGCTATTGTGTGAAAGTTGCCATTATATTCCAGAATGTGATTTGTTCTGGTATTATTCATCTGTTGTTTCTGTGTAATAAGGCGACAGTTTTCAGGCGAGTAATCTCCGTCAGTGTCGATCCTATCTATCGTATATGTACCTCTTGGCGCAGAGTTGTCGTAACCATTTGATATTGCCCAGTCGTAGAATGCCTCGAAATTGTTGCACCATTTCTCGCACATTGAAATTCCACGAGCTCCATAGAATCGATACTCATAAACGTTGCTGTTATAACAACGGCTTTTAATTCCAGACCACACATAGTATAATCGTGTGTCTGCCATCCCGTGCTTCATAAACATTTCAGATGCGTGTTTCTTCCTATAGCATCCACAGGACACCTGATTTCCGCTTTTTAGCGCATCTGCGGAAACAGCAGTCTCATTTCCACAACTACACCTGCATAACCACATCGTTCTGCGCCGCCCGCCTTTATCAAGTTTGGTGTCTAGGCGCTTTAGCACTGTAAGCTCTCCAAATGAGCATCCAGTCAAATCTTTGAACGAACCCATTAGAAATGCCCCTTCTGTACGTTGTTTTTGGACTTTTTTTGGACTATTTATAAATACACACATTGGGTCGCTACACCCACCCAGCTCTATTGTAGAGCCCCTGACTTTCGGCAGGGAGGAGACTATATCTTCATCCACAAATGGATGCCTACCACTTCGAGCGCCAATCGCTTGCGCCCTACTCCCATAGGGGATAGTCGTTGAACGTTCTCCTGTTCGGAGCTTCGCTGCTGATTGCCCATTTTAAAGACGTTTAGGATTTAACCTTGCGCCATCTCACACGTTTCTTTCTGCTTTCGCCGCGTTCGCACCTGGCCATATTTCATGCTTATGCTGTAGCAGTGTGAGCTTTAGGGGTTTCCAGCAATTCGATAGGTAATTTTTCAAACACATCTCTGTGAACGAGGGCTATATTAGAAAAATACTAACCCCATGTTATACAGGTCGCTCTTGGAATCGGTGCCCTGGATAGAGGGAGCCAGATTGCGAACGGCCTTCTTGGTGCCGATGATGGTGGCGGGCTTGCCGTTGGCGGCAGCCTCAACGTGAGAAATCAGCTCCAGAAGCTCGTCCTCATCGTAGGTGCCAGCGGCGGGGAAGTAGGTGGTGCCGCCAAAATCGTTGGCGGTAGCGGTGCTCCACAGGGTGTACACATCGTTCAGCAGCTTCTTGCGGAAAGACTCAGACACCTTATTGATGAAGGTGTTGAAGTCCACACGGCCAGCCAGGACACGATTCAGCTCCTCATAAATCTTCACGACCTTCAGAGAAGTCGGAATGGATGTCTCGCTGACACCGCTCAGCCGCTGACGGCGGATACCCTGCGTACCGTCCGCAGCCTCGGAGACGATGAACAGGTTGCTGTCCTCAATCACGAACAGGTTCTTATCGCCCTCGGCAACATTGCGGAAGTCCACCAGAGCGTTGAAATACTCGTCGCCCTGCAGGCCCTCAACAGCGGTACGGGACAGAATCTGCTCAATCAGGGTAAACAGACCCT
>CATIYU010000043.1 GCA_949739085.1 uncultured Eubacteriales bacterium
CGCTGGCGCGTCCCCCGCTGCCTCTGGCCAAGGGGGAGCAGGTCCTCACCATCCGGGAGGCCCTGTTCCGGCCCCACGAGATTGTCCCGGCGGAGCGGGCCCTGGGCCGGGTCTGCGGCGCGCCCACGGTGGGGTGCCCGCCAGCGGTGCCCATCGCCGTCTCCGGGGAGCGCATTGGGCCGGAGGCGGCGGCCCTCTTCGCCCGCTATGGAGTGGACACAGTGGAGGTCGTGAGGGAGGAACCATAAAGAGCGGGGCGCACGAGAACTGTGCGCCCCACTCCCCTATTAGCGTCCAAATTTCATGTTGGCAAAAATTCGCTCCATCCGCTGGTTGGTGAACCGCTGGTCAACGAACGCCTCAAAGGCGTTGGCGGCCGGGCGGCCCTCCACCCGCTCCGCCCACCGCCAGACCGCCACGCAGGACACGGCGGCGTTGATTGCCAGGAAGATGGTCAGGGCCCAGGCGAGGGGTTTGCCCACCCGGTTGGGAATCTTCAAAATCCACTTGGCCATGCGGGGGTACAGGTCCTTTATCCAGAGAATCCCCAGCAGGCCCCAGAAAAAGGAGTACATCAGGCAGATTCGCCCGTTGAGGTTCAGGGGCATGGCGCTGTAGTCCCAGGAGCGGGAGCCCAAAAGCGCCTCCTGGCCCCAGGAGCAGACATACTCCAGGGCGCTGCCCACCAGAAAGCCCCCCAGGAAGCACCAGAGGTGGCCCCGGTTGCGGTAGCGGTACAGCGCCATGGTCAGCAGCACCGCCCCCGCGCCGTAGAGCAGGTTAAAGGGCCCGTAGACCAGACCCGCCCGGCTCTCGTAGAACCCGTAGCGGATGAGGCACCATATGGTCTCCATAACCACCCCGGCGAAGCTGCCCACAAAGCAGATGAGCAGGATTTTATAGAGGTTCAGTCCCTGGGCGAAGTGGCTCCGGGTGGCCTCCGCCAGGTCAATGGCCGAGTTGGCCGGTGGGTTGAGGGCGTACCACTTTTTATCCCGGCTGGAGCGCATATCCCGCAGGCGGGCGTTGAGCTCGTCCTCCGTTGACACCAGAGATTGGTACGCCTGGACCAGGCGCCGGGCGCTCCGCCGCAGGGCCGCCAGCTCGTCCCGCACCTCGCCCTCCAGGACCTTTGCCTCCGGGCTGGGTTCTTTGCTTTTGCCCTCCGGCTCCACCATGGCCTCCTTGGCCATGCGTATGTAGTAGCGCTCCTCCAGGCTGGCGCTGGTCCGGGCCAGCACCTGCGGGACGGCGGAGCAGACCTGCTCCAGCTCCGCGGACACGGGTTCTGGGGCCTGCCGTTTCAGTTGGGGGTTTCTCATACGGGCCTCTCCTCTTTTCGGAATTTTTTATACTTTACCACGCGAGGCACAAAATGTCAACCAGGAATTTCCCCCGGTCCGCCAACCGGCGGGGGCTGAATTTTATAAAATCAATGAATACGGCGGCAATTATTGTAAATCCCTATTTTACAAACGCCCATTCCGCCGGTATACTGGACACAGAAAGCCAGCGGCGCAAAGGCTGGACATACAGACCGCGACAACTGACAATTGGAGGACCGCCACATGATTCAAGTCAACGCGATGGGCGACGCCTGCCCCATCCCTCTCGTGAAAACCAAGAACGCCATCCAGGAGCTGGGGGAGACCGGCGGCGTAGTGGAAACCCTGGTGGACAGCGAAATCCCGGTGCAGAACCTGACCAAAATGGCCAACTACAAGGGCTACGGCGTTAAAAGCGAAAAGCTGGGCGGCAAGCGGTTCAAGGTCACCATAACCGTGGCCCCCGGCCCCCGGCAGGCTGAGGACAACGAGCCAACAGAGTGCGCCGTCCCCGGCGGACGGAAGAAAAACATCGTTGCCGCCGTCTCTTCCGACGCCATGGGCACAGGCGCGGACAAGCTGGGTCAAACCCTCCTCAGGGGCTTCCTCTACGCCCTGGGCCAGCAGGACGAGCTGCCCCGGACCATCCTCTTTTACAACGGCGGCGCGGCCCTCACCTGCGAGGGCTCCGGCTCCCTGGAGGACCTGAAAAGCCTGGAGGCCCAGGGGGTGGAGATTCTGACCTGCGGCACCTGCCTGGATTTCTACGGCCTGACAGAGAAGCTGCGGGTGGGGGAGGTCACCAATATGTACGCCATCGTGGAGAAGCTGACCGGGGCGGACCTGGTCGTCAAACCCTGATATGTGGCGGAAAAAACCGGCCCTCATCATCACTTTCCCCACCACCGCCGCCGCCATGGAGGCGGAAAGTTTCTGCGTAGACCACCAGCTCCCCGGGCGGATTATCCCCGTCCCCCGGGAGATTACGGCGGGCTGCGGCCTGGCCTGGAACGCGCCGCCGGAGATGGAGGCGGAGCTGCTTTCGGCCCTGAGGGGGGCCGGACTGGTTTGGTCAGCCGCGCGGGTTCTGGAGGTGTGACATGATTTATCTGGACAACGCGGCCACCACCCTGCAAAAACCCCCTCAGGTCATTGACGCGGTGGCCCGGGCCATGACCTCTATGGGCAACGCCGCCCGGGGAGCTCACAGCGGCGCGCTGGAGGCGGCCCGGACGGTCTACGGAACCCGGGTGAAGCTGGCCCGGCTGTTTGGCTGTCCCCAGCCCAGCCACGTGGTCTTTACCGCCAACGCCACCGAGGCGCTGAACACCG
Organism: uncultured Eubacteriales bacterium; assembly: GCA_949739085.1. Next base: position 2,658 of record CATIYU010000043.1, read on the forward strand.
CCATCAGCGGCCTCCTCCGCCCCGGGGACCACGCCATTACCACAGACTGGGAACACAACTCCGTCCTGCGGCCCCTGTACCGCCTGGAGGCGGAGCGGGGCGTGGAGCTGAGCTTCGTCCCGGCGGACGCTATGGGCCGGGTGAGGTATGAGGACTTCACCCGGCTGACGCGTCCCAACACCCGGGCGGTGATTTGCGCCCACGCCTCCAACCTGACAGGCAACGCGCTGGACGTCGCCCGCGTCGGGGAGATTGCCCGGCGGGCCGGGGCCCTGCTGGTGTTGGACGCCTCCCAGACGGCGGGGGCCCTGCCCATCGACATGGCGGCCATGGGCGTCAGCGTGCTCTGCTTCACCGGGCACAAGGGCCTCATGGGCCCCCAGGGCACAGGGGGCCTCTGCGTCCAGCCGGGGGTGGAGATCGCCCCCTGGAAGGTGGGCGGGTCCGGGGTCCACTCCTATGACCGGCGGCACCCCCAGGAGTACCCCGCCCGTTTGGAGGCGGGCACCCTCAACAGCCACGGCATCGCCGGGCTCTCGGCGGCTTTGGACTACATCGGCCAGGTGGGCCTGGAGGCCATCGAGGCCAAAGAGCGGGCCCTGATGGACCGCTTTTACCGGGCGGTCGCCCCCCTGGAGGGGGTGCGGGTCTACGGGGACTTCACCCAGGCCCGCCGCAGCGCCATTGTGTCGCTGAATATCCGGGACTATGACTCCGCCGCCGTCTCCGACAGGCTCAGCGAGGTTTATGGCGTCGCCACCCGCCCGGGGGCCCACTGCGCCCCCCGTATGCACCAGGCCCTGGGCACCGAGGGCCAGGGCGCGGTCCGCTTCAGCTTCTCCTGGTTCAACACGGAGGAGGAGGTGGAGGCCGCCGCCCGGGCTGTGGCGGAACTGGCCCTGGGCTAGGCGATGAACAGCAGGCGGAAGGTCTCCCGGCCCTTGGGGGTGATGAGGGTCTGGGTGCCGCTCCAGCCTGTTTTTTCGTTGACGCACTCCTTGAGCTCAAACAGGCCGCCGTCCACGTGCCGCTGGTAGGGCAGCAGCTTGCCGTTCTTGTCCCGGTAGAGGAACTTTCGTTCCAGCAGGAAAGCGATGAACCCGTTTTGGTTTGTGTGGAGCTGCTTCGCCGTGTCCCGGAAGTTGGTGAGAAGGTTCCGGTCCACCAGCTCGTCAAAGTAGTCCGCCTTGGGGCGCATCATCTCGTTGTCCACCGTCAGGGCGGCGTTCGCGGCCTCAAGGGCCCCGCGCCTGTCCCGCTCGTCCCTCAAGGCGGTGCACAGCTGAATCATGACGTCCGGGCTGAGGAGCGCCGCTTTCAGCGTTTCCGGCGTCATGTAGGCCCCGTGCCTGCGGATGGAGGGGATGACCTCGTCCGCAATCTTGGCCTGAAAGGTCTCCGCAGCGGCGTTCTTCGCTCTCATGGCCAGGCGGTAGAAGATGTTTTCCGGGATGTAGCCGTCATGCCCACAAGTGGGCACGCCCAGCTCGGAGAGGTGCTTTTCCACCCGGTCCCAGCGGACCACCTCATTTCCGCTCTCCGCAGTTCTGGTGAACCCCAGCCCCCGCGCCACGGTTTCCAGGTGGAGATACGCCGTGCCCTCCTTCTCGTAGCACGAGATTCCCTCAATGGTCATGATGTTTCGTTCCTTCATACAATAGCCTCCTTCTCGTTTTTTCCCACAGGGGACCGCCAGCCGGTAGGGGCGGCGGGCCGTCCATCCCCCAAACGCCGCCTAGCGGCGTTTTATTTATGCCCTCAGCCCAGGAGAATCCTCCTGGCCAGGTCCTCCCGCCCGGCGGCGTTGGCCCTTCTCCGGCTCTCCCCGGCCAGCTTGAGGCGGATGGGGCACATCTCCAGCACCCGGTCGTAAATCCGGGCGTACTGCATGGTGGCGGGGCGCTCCAGCTCCTCCAGGGTCAGGTTGGTGGTCACAACCACCGGGAGGCCGGAACGGCTCCGGGCGTCAATGATATTGAAAATCTGCTCCGCCCCGTAAGCGCTGTCCCGCTCCACGCCCAGGTCGTCCACAATCAGGAGCTTATAAATCGAAAGGCGGTCCAGGAGGGCCTGCTTTTCGTAGGTTCCTTGCAGCAGGTTCAGCAGCCTGGGGAAGTTGGTGGCCGCTACTGGGACCTGCCGGTCCAGGAGGCCGTTCCCAATGCAGGAGGCCAGAAAGCTCTTTCCCGTGCCCACGCTGCCGTAGAACAGCACGCCGACGCTGTTGGCCTCCATCTCGTCCCAGCGCTCCACATAGCGCTGGCAGGCGGCGGACACCTTCGGCTGTTTCCGGTCGTCCTGGGCAAAGGTCCAGCGGAGCGCGTCCGGGCAGGAGAGGCCGTCCTCCCGCCGTTGGGCCATGTCCAGCGAAAACCGCTCCCGGGCCGCCCGCCGGGCCGCCTCCTCGTCCGCTTCCCGCTGGCACCGGCAGGCCACGGGGACCAGCGTATCCTCCCTGTCCCCGGTGGCCGGGTGGAAGGGGAGGCGCAGCCGCTTGGGTGCGTGGCACGTCCCGCAGTACAGCAGTCCATCATCGCCAACATAGTCCCCAGGTTCTTCCTTTGTTTCCATCAGCCCTTGAACAATATCCAACATCTTTCATCACCTCACACAAAACTTTCTCCACCCTCGTAATCCGAGGGCGTCTTGACGTCCTGTTTGCCCCCAGGCTTTTGCCACCGCTCCCAGGGTTCCGACGCTCTGACCGCCGCCCTCCAGTCCTTCATGACGGCCTTTCCCGTCATCCAGCCCCTGGCGGCGTAGTAGTCCATCCAGCCCTGGGGGTCCACGCGGCTGCCGCGCTCCCGGACGTAGGCCGTCACTTCCTCCAGGGTTGGCGGCGTAAAACCAGCGCCCAAATTCTCCCCTTCGGACGGCGCGTGGGCGTGGGCGGACGCCGTAGGCGGACCGCCTAACGCTTCTTTTCTGTTCTGTTCTTTTCTATTCTTTTCTTTGTCAAAAACCTTAAGATCTTCCGGCAAAGCCTTAAGGTTTTCCGGCGCGTCCTTACTCTCAACGGAAAAAAAGGCAAGCTTCGCCAGAGTAGCCCTTGTTACGTCCTTGCGGTTGGACGGGTCTAACAAGAAATACTCCCGAACCATGGGGATGCTGTCCCGGCTGTTTCCCACCATGCGCAGAAAACGCCGCTGTATCTCCGCCGACGTCAGCACGCCGAACCTGTCCAGAACCCCTTTATCAAAAAAGGAGCGCCGGACCAACCCCCGCACGACCTCAGCTATGAGTTGGGGACTGCAATCACCGGCCACACCGGACGAATCCGACAGGAGCAGGCAGTCGTCGCGGTCCCACTTTTTGTAGTATCCGCCGGTCCGGTAAATTTCGTTGAGGAGGAGGATGCAGAGGTAAACGCCCTTAATCCCGAATTCTCCCCGAATCAGCCGGACCTTTTTGTTCTCGAAGAAGCTTACGTCAATGTTCCAGTAGTCAACGCCGTCTTTATACCAGCGTTCCGGCAAGGTTTCACCACGCTTTCCCTGTAAAATTCCCTACATATAGGGTGGGAAATGGGGGTGTGGGAAAACGCTTTCGTACAACCTCCCTCCCATTTTCCGCCCAGCGGGAAGGGGCCCGCCGGATGAGTTCTCTGTTTCACTTGTGTTTCACGGCGGCGCGTGCTATCATAAAAGGCACGGACCCCGAACAGCGCTTTGACGGCGCGGAGGCCCCGGCGCTGTTTTCATACCTAAAACAATCCCCGCCCCTGGGGGCGGGCAATAGAAAGGAGCTTATCATGCACAACGAAGAGAAGATTTTGGAGATGCTTGGACAGGTCATTGGACGGCTGGACAAACTTGAGACCACCCAAGCGGAGATGCGGGCCACCTTGACGCGCGTTGCCGCCACCCAGTCGGAGACGCAGGCGGCCCAGTCGGAGATGCGGGCCACCTTGACGCGCGTTGTCGCCACTCAGTCGGAGATGCAGGCGGCCCAGTCGGAGATGCAGGCGGCCCAAGCGGAGACGCGGGCCACCCAGTCGGAGATGCAGACCACCTTGACGCGCGTTGTCGCCACCCAGTCGGAGATGCAGGCGGCCCAGTCGGAGATGCAGGCGGCCCAGTCGGAGATGCAGGC
>CATIYU010000044.1 GCA_949739085.1 uncultured Eubacteriales bacterium
ACCTTCTGGGGGTCGGCGGCGGGGAGGTCAATCTTGTTGACCACGGGCCGGATTTCCAGGTCGTTGTCCATAGCGAGGTAGGTGTTGGCCAAAGTCTGCGCCTCAATGCCCTGGCTGGCGTCCACCACCAGAACCGCCCCCTCGCAGGCGGCCAGGGAGCGGCTGACCTCGTAGTTGAAGTCCACGTGGCCGGGGGTGTCGATGAGGTTGAGGGTGTAGGTCTCGCCGTCGGAGGCCGTATAGTCCAGGGTGACGGCCCGGGCCTTAATGGTGATGCCCCGCTCCCGCTCCAGGTCCATATTATCCAGGAGCTGGTTTTCCATGTCCCGGGCGGCCACAGCGCCGCAGAGCTCCAGAATCCGGTCCGCGAGGGTGGATTTACCGTGATCTATGTGGGCGATAATGGAAAAATTTCTGATTTTCTCTTGGTTCATAGTTGACGCTCCTTATCTTTGACGCCGCTGGGGCGTGGGCTAGTCCTCCAGCTTCCTCGCCCGCTCGTCCGTAGTATGAAACACCTGGGCCACCGCCTGCGCCAGCCCCTGGTAGTTCTCCGCCAGCGACTGGCTGTCCACCGCCGGGAAATCCCCCTTGTAGGCGTCCAGGGCTCTGGCGTAGCGAATCCGCGCCAGGGCCATGTCCGCCGAGAGAACGTCCATGTCAAAGGCCGTCCGGTCCGTGGAAAAATAGCTCTCATTGCCCCCCGCGCAGCGGTACAGCAGCCGGAAGAGCTGGTAGAGGGCGCTGCTGAGGTAGGCTCCCGCCTCCCCGGCAGCCTCCTTGCTCCCCGTCTGACCCAGCAGGTCGAAGAGCACGCTGGCCGTATTCACCACCAGCTTCTTTTGCAGCTTCGCCGCGATGCTGCCCTTCAGGGATTCCTTCACCTCGCTGGCGTCGGCCAGGTCCTCCGCCTCAATAATCGCCCCGTCCCGGTTCATGGTCCGGCCCAGCAGGTAGTCCGCCGACACATGGTAGTAGTCGCAGGCCCGGGCCACGAAGCTCAGTCCCGGCTCCCGGATTCCGTTCTCATAGTGGCTCAGCAGCGCCTGGCTGATGCCCAGCGCCGCCGCCGCCTTCCGCTGGCTGATGCCCTTCTCTTGGCGCAGCAGAGACAAAACTCTCGAAAAATCAGGGTTTATCATCCTCGCTTCATACCTCGGTTCTCTCTTTCTTCCCGCCGCCAAAGTGTAATACGGGGAACATATTATAACAAACAGTATTCCCCTTGTAAAGGGGTTTTCCCAAAATTTTTACCCGCCGCCGGTTCCCGTTTTTTAGGTATTTTAGCACAAGTTCCCGGCTCTGTCTACCCATTGAGGAACGCCGTTTGCAGGCACCGCTGGAAAATCTGCCAGTAGGTCAGCCGCTCCACCGCCCGCTCCGCCACCAGGGGGATGACGGTGAGAATCTCGCCGCCGGAGGACACCGTCATCCGGCCCAACTCCTGGCCCGCCTCCACCGGCGCGGCCAGCTCCTCCGCCAGCTCCACCTGGACCTCTATGGCTCCAGCCTGCTCCTTGCGGGCGAGGATGGTGTTCTCCCCCGCCAGCTTCGGCAGGGCGGCGGCCTCGCTGCCCAGGGTCACGGGTACGGCGCGGAGGGCGTCCGGGGGGTCCACCGTCACCAGGGAGTAGGCGGCGAAGCCGTAGTTGAGCAGCACCTTGGCGCTCTCGAACCGCTGGGGGGAAGTGGGGGATTTGAGGACAACGGCGATGAGCTCCATGCCGCCCCGCTCCGCCGTGGCGGAGAGGCAGTACTGGGCGGCGTCGGTGCTGCCGGTTTTCAGCCCCGTGGCCCCCTCATAGAAGCGGATGAGCTTGTTGGTGTTGTTCAGGCCGAACTCGCCGCCCCGGAGTGTGTCCATCCAGATCGTGGTAAACCGGCGGATGTCCGGGTGGTTTAAAATGAGCTCCCGGCTCATGAGGGCGATGTCGTAGGCGGAGGTGACGTGGCCCTGGGCGGGGAGGCCCGTGGGGTTGACGAAGTGGGTGTCGTTCATCCCCAGTTCCCCGGCCCGCTGGTTCATCCGGTCTACAAAGGCCTCCATGCTGCCGGACAGATGCTCCGCCAGAGCCACGCTGGCGTCGTTGGCGGAGGCCACGCACACCGCCTTAAGCAGGTCCTCCACCGCCATCTGCTCGTTTTCCTTCAGCCAGATCTGACTGCCGCCCATGGAGCAGGCCCGGGCCGAGGCGGTCACCATGTCCGCGTAGTCCAGCGCGCCGGAGTCGATGGCCTCCATGACCAGCAGCAGCGTCATGATTTTGGTCACGCTGGCGGGCTCCAGCTGCTCGTGTTCGTTGACGGCGTACAGCACCTGCCCGGTGGACTTCTCCATCAGCAGGCAAGCCTGGCTCTCCACCGCCAGCTCCTCCGCCCGGGCGGCGGGGCCCGGCGCGGCCAACAACAGCAGGGCCATCAGGCCCGAGAGAAATCGTTTCATAACACAGTCCTTCCCTTTCCTTGGATATTCCTGGTTCTTTCCATTCAGAATATGCCGCCGGGGGAAGGCAAATGACTAATCTGTAAAATCCGTTTGCGTCTTGTGGGGCTGCGGGGCGCGGCAGCCCCATCCCTGCGGAGATTACCGCCACCAGGGAGAATAGAGATGCCCCGCCGCAACGCTCCTGTTCATGAAACCGGTTTTCCGTGACTGCCAGTGCTCATGTGGACTAAGTCATAGGGGCACTCCGGCAGGACATTGCTTGCTACAATGGTGACGGCCTCGCCAGTGTGGGAACCTTCCGCACTGTTCAGCGGCAGCTACCCAAGCTACAATGGGAGAGAATCGGACTGACGGCGTATTGCTTGAGCTTATGCGCTCGATACGGCAAACTGTCAGCCGGCCCTCCCATTGCGGCGTTCGATTTGCGCAGGTTGAAGAGCGGACAACACCGCACACTCGTGTCACACAGCAAGCTGAATCAGTGGTGGGCAGCGGCGGGTGCCGGTTAAAACCATTTATGATTTAGGAGGCTTGCAAATGGAACACAAGACGATCACCGCTGTCGGCATCGACGTATCCAAAGGCAAAAGCACAGTCGCTGTACACCGTCCAGGCTGCGAAGTGGTGCTGACTCCATTTCAAGTGAATCACGATGCCGCTGGGCTGTCCTGCCTGGTCAAGACACTGCGGGATGTGGACGGAGACATTCGCATTGTCATGGAACACACGGGGATGTACTGGCGGCTCATCGCCCTGGCACTGAAAGATGTGCGCCGCTTCAACCACAAGGGCGCTTTAACGGCTTTTGCTGGCATGGACGCGCCGCCTTTCCAGTCCGGCACATTCGACTCCAAATCCCGCCGCATCTCCAAGCGCGGCTCTCCTCATCTGCGAAAAACCCTGTTCATG
>CATIYU010000045.1 GCA_949739085.1 uncultured Eubacteriales bacterium
ACAATCCAAGGGGCGCTGGCGCACGCCGGCTGAGATGAGACGCATTGCCGTCCGGTCCCTCGAACCTGATCCGGGTAATGCCGGCGTAGGAATGCGATTTTATAGGGACTCTTTTTGTCGTATACCCACGCCTTGCGGGTATACGGCTTTTTTGCCGTTCCCGCAGGCACTTCCCGCCACTACAAAGGAGGAAGTAACTATGTCTCAAAAAACAAAAGCCCTCTGTGAGGGCGCGGTGATGGTGGCTCTGGCCGTCATCCTCGGAATGCTGCGGCTCTACCGACTGCCGGACGGCGGGTCCATCACTCTGACTATTCTGCCCCTGGTGCTGTTCGCCGTCCGGTACGGCGCGGGATGGGGGGCCTTAGCCGGAATTTCCTTTGGTATTCTGGACTATGTCGTGGGCAGCGGAATCGCCATCGACTGGACCTCCATCCTTTTTGACTACATCTTCTCCTATGGACTGCTGGGCCTGGGGGCGGGTTTATTCAAAAAGCGCCGGTGGAGCGCCTATTGGGGGACTCTGGTGGGGGGCGTACTGCTGTTTTTGTCCTGCTACCTGGTGGGTGTGTTTGTCTGGGGTAAGTATATGCCGGAAGTATTTATGGGCATGGCCATGACTTCCCCATGGTTTTACTCGTTCCTCTACAATATAAGCTGGGCCGGACCTGATATTTTGCTGACGCTGGCCGTTTTCGCCATTCTGTACCAGGTGAAGCCCGTCCGGCGGCTTCTGCTGCGGCAGGATTTACCGGCGGCGCCAGCGGAGAAGGTTTGACACAAGCCCCGCCGGTGGATTTTGTTGTGGAAATGGCGGCGGGATTGTGGTATACTGTACCTATCCAAAATAAAAGGAGGTACCCGTTATGCCGTATATTCTCATAGCTATTGGCGTGATCCTTCTCGTCCTGCTGGTCACCAACATCCATGTGGTCCAGCAGTCCAGGGCCTTTGTGGTGGAGCGCCTGGGCGCTTACCACGCCACCTGGAGCGTGGGGCCCCATGTGAAGCTCCCCTTCCTTGACCGGGTGGCCAAAAAGGTCAGCCTGAAAGAGCAGGTAGTGGACTTCGCTCCCCAGCCGGTGATTACCAAGGACAACGTCACCATGCAGATTGACACCGTCATCTATTTCCAGATCATCGACCCCAAGCTCTATACCTACGGCGTGGAACAGCCTCTAAGCGCCATTGAGAACCTCACCGCCACCACCCTCCGGAATATCATCGGAGACCTGGAGCTGGACCAGTCCCTCACCAGCCGGGACCACATCAACACCCAGATGCGGGCCATCCTGGACGAGGCCACCGACCCCTGGGGCATCAAGGTCAACCGGGTGGAGCTGAAAAACATCATCCCGCCCCGGGATATCCAGGACTCCATGGAGAAGCAGATGCGGGCCGAGCGGGAGCGCCGGGAGGCTATCCTCCAGGCCCAGGGCCAGAAGGAGAGCCAGATCCTGGTGGCGGAGGGCGAGAAGCAGTCCGCCATTCTTCGGGCCGATGCCGCCAAGCAGGCCGCCATCCTGGAGGCCGAGGGCAAGGCCGCCGCTATCCTGAAGGTCCAGCAGGCCCTGGCTGACTCCATCAAGCTCCTCAACGCCGCCAACCCCAACGAGCAGGTGGTGAAGATCAAGGCTCTGGAGGCTTTCCAGGCCGCCGCCGACGGCAAGGCCACTAAAATTATCATCCCCAGCGAGATCCAGGGCCTGGCCGGACTGGCTGCGGGGCTCCAGGGATTGCTGGAGAAGGACAAGTAACCCGCGCAAGCTGCACAAAATCAGGGGGGGAAAGTTTGGAGGCCGCCTCCAGCTTTCTCCCCTTGCAATTCCGGGGAAAATCCGGTATAATAAACCTGTAATTTCATAGTGTGGTAGCTGTAACGAAGTGCTTCGCGCACGGGCTGCAACTATCACTCGGCCTGCGCTGGAGTGTTTCAAACCCAAAGGTTTGGAACATTTTTTGTTAGATAAACAGATTTTTGGAGCGGAACAGGAGGAATGCGGTATGTATATTCTGGCAAACGGCAGGCTCATCACCCGGGACGGAGGCGGTCTCCCCGACGGCGGCGTGGCCATCGACGGCCCCCTCATCCGGGAGACGGGGACCACGGCGGACCTGCGGGCCAAATACCCGGACGCGGAATTCGTGGACCCCAAGGGCGGGGTCATCATGCCCGGCCTCATCAACGCCCCCACCCACATCTATTCCGCCCTGGCCCGGGGCCTGAGCATCAGCGGCTACCACGCCGCCAATTTTCTGGAGGTGTTGGAGGGGCAGTGGTGGTATATCGACCGGCATCTGACCTTGCAGGGCGCCCGGGCCAGCGCGGACGCCCTCTACCTGGACTGCATCAAACAGGGGGTCACCACCATCTTCGATCACCACGCGTCCTTCCGGGAGATTCCCGGCTCCCTCTTCCAGATCGCGGAGAGTGCCAAAGACTTTGGCGTCCGGTCCTGCCTGTGCTACGAGGTCAGCGACCGGGACGGACAGGAGAAGGCGGACCAGGCCATTCAGGAGAACAAGGATTTTCTCGACTACTGCGAAAAGAACCCCGGCAGTATGCTGGCGGCGATGTTCGGCGGCCACGCCCTCTTTACCATCAGCGACCGGACCTTTGAGAAGATGGCGGCGGCCAACAATGGCCGCACCGGCTTCCATATCCACGTCTCTGAGGGCATGAACGACGTCTACGACAGCCTGCAAAACTACGGCCGCCGTCCAGTCCAGCGGCTCCAGGACCACGGCATTCTGGGACCTAAGACCCTCCTGGGCCACTGCATCCACGTGAACACGGCGGAGATGGAGATCCTCCAGGCTACCGGAACCATGTGCGTCAACAACCCGGAGAGCAATATGGGCAACGCCGTGGGCTGTTCCCCGGTTTTGCAGCTGATGGATCGGGGAATTACCGTGGGGCTGGGCACCGACGCCTACACCAACGACATGCTGGAGAGCCTGAAGGCCGCTCTGGCCATCCAGCGGCATAACGCGTGTCTGCCCAACGTGGGCTGGGGCGAGGTCACGGACATGCTCTTCAAAAACAACCCCGCCATTGGGGAAAAGTACTTCGGCGTGCCCCTGGGCAGGCTTGCCCCCGGCGCGGCGGCGGATGTGATCGTCATGGACTACAAGCCCTTTACCCCCTTCTCAGCGGAGAACATCGACGGACACATGCTCTTTGGCATGACGGGCCGCCAGTGTCAGACCACCATCTGCAACGGCAGAATCCTTATGCGGGACCGGGAGCTGGTGGGGGTGGACGAGGAGGCCGTCAACGCCCATATCCTGGAGGAGGCCAAAAAACTGTGGGGAGAGCTGAACCACCGCACGTATTGATTGCGTATCCGAACAGAAAAGGAGGAGCCGCTATGTCTGAGAAAATGATTCCTATTCCCTTCCGGGAGCTGATGAACTGGGCAGCCGCCGAATACGCCCGGGAGGGCGCGGTCTTCGGCGTCCGCCGGCCCTACCGGGCTGGGGAGAAGTCCCTGCCCATCTTGGGCGGGGATAAAATCGAGGCCCCCTTCGGCCCCGCCGCCGGTCCCAACACCCAGCTGGCCCAAAACATCGTGGCCGCCTACTTTGCCGGGGCCCGGTTCTTTGAGCTGAAAACCGTGCAGAAGCTGGACGGCCCCGAGCTGGCCGCCTGCGTCAACCGCCCCTGCATTCTGGCGGAGGACGAGTGCTACAACTGCGAGTGGTCCACGGAGCTTACCGTCCAGGAGGCCTTTGAGGAGTATGTAAAAGCCTGGTGCGCCTGCAAAATTCTCTCCCGGGTCTGCGGACTGGGTCAGCCGGACGGCTTTGTGTTCAACATGTCCGTGGGCTACGACCTGGAGGGCATCCGGGGGCCCAAGATTGAGAAGTTCCTCACCGGTATGATGGACGCGTCCGGTACCCCCATTTTTCAGGAGTGCATCCAGGTGCTGAAGGAGATATTCCCCGGCGAGAGCGGCCTGATCGACGCTATCCCCGCCCGCGTCTCCGGCAGCGTCACCGTCTCCACCCTCCACGGCTGTCCGCCGGAGGAAATTGAGCGCATCGCCTCCTACCTCCTTACGGAGAAGCGCCTGCACACCTTCGTCAAGTGCAACCCCACCCTGCTGGGCTACCAGTCCGCCCGGGAACTTCTGGACCGCATGGGCTATGGCTACGTGTCCTTTGATGAACGCCACTTCAACGAGGATTTGCAGTATACGGACGCTATTCCCATGTTTGGCCGCCTCCAGGCCCTGGCGGCGGAAAACGGTCTGGAGTTTGGCCTCAAGCTCTCCAACACCTTCCCCGTGGACGTAAAAAACGGCGAGCTGCCCAGCGGCGAGATGTACATGGCTGGCAAGAGCCTCTTCCCCCTCACTGTGGAGCTGGCCCGGCGCATCAGCGGGGATACCGGCGGCAGGCTGCGCCTGAGCTACTCCGGCGGCGCGGACTTCTTCAACATTGACAGGCTCTTCCAGTGCGGCGTCTGGCCCATCACCATGGCCACCACCGAGCTGAAGCCTGGCGGCTGCCAGCGGTTCCGGCAGATTGCGGAAAAGCTGGAGAAGCTGCCCTTCCAGCCCTTCCGCGGCGTGGACAGCGCCCGGCTGGAGGCGTTGGCCCTGGATACAGGGCGGGATCCCCGCCACATCAAGGCCCATCTGGCCCGCCGGAAGCTGCCGGAGAAGGTCCCCCTGCTGGACTGCTTCACCGCCCCCTGCCAGGGCGGCTGCCCCATTGGCCAGGATATCCCGGAATACCTGGAGCTCAGCCGCCAGGGCCGGTACGCCGAAGCCCTGGAACTCATTCTGGAGAAAAATCCCCTGCCCTTCATCACTGGCACCATCTGCCCCCACCGCTGCATGGATAACTGCACCCGGAATTTCTATGACCGGGCCGTGCAGGTCCGGGCCGCCAAGCTGACGGCGGCGGAGCGGGGCTTCGGGGAGGTGCTGGAACTGCTGAGGCCCGCCCCTCCCGTCCAGGACGGCAGGCGGGTGGCCATCATCGGCGGCGGGCCCACCGGCATGGCCGCGGCCTACTTCTGCGCCCGGGCCGGCATCCCCACCACCCTCTTTGAGAAGGAGGCCGTCTTGGGCGGCGTCGTGCGGCAGGTCATCCCGGAGTTTCGGATTTCCGGCGAGGCCATTGAAAAGGACGAGGCCATCCTCCGGCGTATGGGCGCGGAATTGCGGCTGGGCGTCCCCGCCCCCAGCCTGGAGGAGCTGGAGGCCCAGGGCTATACCCACATCCTCCTGGCTACAGGCGCGTGGAAGCCCGGCAAGCTGGACATCCCCGGCAGCGTAAAGTCCGCCCTCTCCTGGATGCGGGACGTGAAAGCGGGCAAACGGGAGAAGCTGGGCCATGTAACGGTAGTGGGCGGCGGCAACACCGCCATGGACGCCGCCCGGCTGGCCCTGCGGTCCGGGGCGGATAGCTGTACCCTGGTCTACCGCCGCACCAGGAAATACATGCCCGCCAGTGCGGAGGAAATGGAGCTAGCGGCGGCAGAGGGGGTGAACTTCCTGGAGCTGGCCACCCCTGTGGAGCAGAAGGACGGTAGGCTCCTCTGCAAAAAAATGGCCCTGGGGCCGCCGGACGCCTCGGGCCGCCGCACCCCTGTGGAGACGGAGGAGACCCTGGAGATCCCCTGCGATACCGTGATTGCCGCAGTGGGCCAGCGGGTGGACGGCGGGCTGCTCTCGGCCTACGGCGTGGAGGAGGAGAATGGCCGTCCCGCCTTCCGGACGGGCCGGGTCTACACCGCCGGAGAC
>CATIYU010000046.1 GCA_949739085.1 uncultured Eubacteriales bacterium
CTTTTCAGAAAGAATCTGCTGGTAAATAAGCTGGGCCTGCTGATTTGCCTCGGCGCGTGCCTCCTCCTCGATGGTGGGGATATGGGCAGAAACGAAAGCCGGGACAGGCGCAAACGTTCCGGCGTCTGAAAATGCGGCGGCCACTTCTTCAATGTAGGCCGCGACGGCCTCCTGAACATCCGGCTTCAAGTCCAGAAATTTTTCGACAATGACTTTACCGCGAGTAGACAGGCCGTACTTCTGCACCAGCTCGTCCAACACGCCGTTCGGAGAAGGAACGAACATCTCCCCTTCGCCCGTCCGCAACCACGTTTCCGATACATTAAACTCTCGGCAGATCAGATTAATTACAGAATTTCCGGGGTTGCCGTCTCTGGTCTCGTAGGTTGCGATATTTCCTCTGTTAATACCAATACGGTCTGCAAATTCCTGTTGAGTTAGGCCCAATTCCTTCCGCAATTTTTTAGGCGTTCCTTCAAAGTATCACTCCTTTGCCAGCTTAACTATACTACACAAAATGCGACACATCAACAAAAAGTTTCAATGTCGCAAAAAAGACTTTGAAAATGTTTATATACCGCCCATAATGGCGACTATGAAACAACAAAAGGAGGAGAAGGATAGGAAAAAGGGAGTCCCTGCCGCAAAAGGACAGGATCCTGTCGAACTGGGACCGGGGATGCTAATTGTCCTCAATGCGCGATAGCGGCAATATAAACGAAAGTGAGAAAAGAAGCATCCAATTTGCCAGACCTTGTTGCAATCCTTCGAAACCATTTGAGCTTTTGGAAGAAGCATTCAACCAAATGACACTCTTTATATAAGCACCAGTCTACAGGCTACGGATCAGAAACATTGCTCTGTGTCGGGATCACATAGCTGTCTCCCTGTTCCGAACTGTAAGCTCGGATCGTCTTTGCTCCATAAGCTCGGTCTGCTCATACATTGCTTCCGCTGATTTCTACCTTTTCCAGCAGTTCAACAGCGTGGACTGAATCATGGTCATTCCCGCGGATAGCATGAATTCAACCGGGTTCCCCAGTCCACCCATGATAGTGTGCTGTGAATCCAGCTTAGCGAGCGGACAATGCACGAAATATGGTTTCCAATGTACCATCGTCCGCCGTTTAGCAAATCGGGCATACACAGACTGCCAGGGGCCATACGCCTCCGGCATTTCTCTCCACTGTGCTCCGCTGCGGACGATCCAAAGCATCCCATTAAGCATGTTCCGATTATCTTTCCCAGGCCGGCCCCGCTTCCCGGTCCTTTCCGGCGGCAACAGCTCTTTTATGCGCTCCCATTGTTCTTTTGTCTATTCATATCCTTTCATGTCCCTATTTTCGCACTAACCCGCAATTTGTCCAATATTTATTTTTCAAACAAACCCTAGGCTGTGTGATCTTCTCGGCGTTCGCCTCCACACCCGCCCGCTATCGCGGACGATACCCTGGCGGCAGCCACCATCGTATGGAACTATGGTGGGCGAAATAATCTTCAATATGCTTGTGCTGGTGGGCTGCATCAAAATAAGCGGCCGGCTCATCCGTGAACTGATGGAACTGGGATAGGAAAGCAGAGGATTTACGTTTTTAAAAGTCCGCCATGATAGCAAATATATTCATGGCATTGATACTGAACGATCATTAAGAGAGGTGACATCCATAGAAGTCCGCATCAGCAAAGAAGTTCGGGACTACCAGGAAAGCCTGTTCTTCGATCTGTCCTAGCGGCAGTTCCTGTTCGCGCTGCTGGCTGTGCTGGTGGCCGCGGGGCTGTACTTCGGCCTGCGCAACGTGGTGAGCAGCGGGGAGATCAGCTGGGCCTGTGTCCTGGCTGCCTTCCCCTTCGCCCTCTGCTTCTCGGACATCAACTACGCTATCGCCTCGAAAGAGGACAAAACGTCTATATTCCTGGGCTGCTCCGAGCTGCTGAACGCCCTGGACAGCGGCTCCGCCACCAATCTCACCATCAACAACAAGCGGCTCAACCGCCAGGACTTTGAGCAGAAGATCCTGCTGCCCCGGCAGAACAGCAACAGCAACTTCTCCGCTGTGGTCCCTTATGACCTGGAGCAGCAGAGAAAAGAGACAATGGAAATGCTGGACGATCTCACCACCCTTGACCAGCGGATGATGTTCGCGGCGGTGACGCTGGTGCATCTGGCCGACTCAAAGGATGCGTTGGACA
>CATIYU010000047.1 GCA_949739085.1 uncultured Eubacteriales bacterium
ATCAAGTCCAGCGGCTACCGCATCGGGCCCTTTGAGATTGAGAGCGTCATCATGGAGCTGCCCTATGTGCTGGAGTGCGGCGTGTCCGCCTCCCCCGATGAACTCCGGGGCCAGGTGGTGAAGGCCAGCGTGGTGTTGGTCCCCGGGAAGGAGGGCACGGAGGCTCTGAAAAAGGAAATTCAGGACTACGTGAAGCAGCACACGGCGCCCTACAAATATCCCCGGATTGTGGAATTCCGGCGGGAGCTCCCCAAGACCATCAGCGGGAAAATTATGCGTAATCAGCTGTAAGGGCAGGCAAAAGAATTAGGTTACACAAGGCCGCGAGGCCCTGTGTAACCTGATTTTTCGCTTATTCAAGCTGTAGCGGAAAAGTCTGAGAAACAGGGAGCTTTTACCGGTCACGTTTCAAAATCCGGATGTCGTCGCCAAAAAAGTGCAGAATCTGATACTCCCCCCGGATGCGGGAGATGGCAGCCGCTCCGTACTGCCCGCCCAACTCGTCCAGGGACAGGTTGGTGGAGAGCACGGTCTTGCGGCGGCTCATGAGCCGGTCGTTGATAATGCGGTAGAAAGCGGCCTTCACAAATTTGGTGAACATCTCCGTGCCCAGGTCGTCCATAATGAGCAGGTCGCAGTTCAGGTAGCGGTTGATCTCCCGGTCCGGGGCCTCCTCATAGGGGTTTTCCCGGCCAAACTTCCCGCTCTCAAATTGCTGAAACACGTGGGAGGCGGTGTCGTAGACCACGGAGAATCCCAGCTCGCTGACCTCCCGGGCGATGCAGGCGGAGAGGAACGTCTTCCCCAGCCCCGGCGCGCCAGTGAAGAGCAGGTTCCCGCTGCGGGGACTGAAGGTGTGGGCGTAGTTGCCGCAGATCTCCCGGATCATCTCCATGTTTTGCAGGGGGCTCGCCCCATACTCCGGCCAGACCTCTGGGCTGTACCAGTCAAAGGAGAAGGTGTCGAAGGACTGGCTGCCCAGGTCCAGCAGCTTGCTCAGGCGGCTATTTTGCTCCTGCGCGTAGTAGGTCATGAGGCAGCGGCAGGGGGGGCCGTCCGAGAGGTAGCCGCTGTCGCTGCACTGGTAGCACTGAGGGGCCTCGTCGATGTAGTCATAGGGGTACCCCGCCCCCACCAACAGCTCTGCCCGCTCCCGCTGGAGAGCTAGATTCCTCTGTTCCAGCTCCTTGAGGGCCTGGTCCGGGTCGCCCCCCTCCGCAAAGGCGGCGGCAACAATTTTCGCCGCGGCGCACCGCAGCTCCCGGTCGATCAGCTCCAGTCGGGGCAGGCGGCGGTAGAGAAGGCCGGCCCTTCGGTCCAGCTCTGCCCGCCGGGCGTCCCGGTCCGCCTGGAACCGGCGGTAGGCGGCGGCCATAATGCCTGCGTCCTGTGTCATTTACGTCCCCTCCTTTTCCCGGCGGAGCTGTTGGAGGTACTTCTCCATTCGGGCCATGTCCTCCCGCACCGCGCCGCTGTCCTGCCGTTCCCCGTCCCGCCGGGATTTCCCCTCCGGCGGTTTCCGGCTCTGGCCTCCTGCGGGCAGACGGTCCCCGGCGGCAATCTCCTCCAGGGTGTGCAGGCCCTTCTGGTGCCAGGAGCAGAGAATTTTGTTCATATAGGCCCACTTGAGCTCCTTGCATTTGAGGACCGTCTTGTCATAGGCGGCCTCCAGGGCCTCTGGGGCAAAGCCCATATCGGTCCAGGCGAGAAGATAGCGCTCCTCGCTGGGGGAGGGGGTCCGGTCCCCCAGCCGCAGTAGGCGCATAAGCCGGGGCAGGGCCTCCCGGTTCCGCTGGCATTTTTTGATATACTCGGCGGCGCTGCCCTGGTCCATCAGCTCCAGCCGGGCCCAGAGGTAGCCCTCCTTCTCAATCTGCCGCATGGTGGGCCGACAGCCCGGCCCCCGCTGGGCGGCGGTGCGCTCGGCGCAGAAGCCCACCAGCAGGAAAATAACGTCCGCAGGCAGGCCCAGTTGGTCGTACAGCCCCAGGAGGATAGCCAGATCCGGGGTGGTCAGCTTTTTCCCCAGCTTTTCCTCCACCGCGCTGGTGAGCCCCGCGAACTCCGCCCCCTCCAGAGCCCGGGCCATGTCCGCCCGGGTATACTCCGCCGGGCGGTCCTCCGGCAGCTCTCTCTGGGCCGGGGGCTTCTGGCGCGGCATGGACACCAGGCCCTCCTTGGCCAGAACGCCAAGAGCCCGGTCAAACCGCTCCCGCTGCCAGCCCAGTTGGGAGCGCAGGCGCTGGTTGTCAATGCAGCCCTTGTTCCGGAGAACGGCGATGTACAGCAGGGCCGCATCGCCGTCCCCGGCCTCCACAAGGCGCCGGGACGCCGGGCCGGAGAGCACGACGCTCTCGTCCTCGGGCAGGTGCAGCACGTATCCGCTCACAGCTGCCGCCTCCTTTCGCAGTCATGTGACAGTATTCTACACGAAAAGAGCGGTTTCGTAAAGAGGCATTTATTCCGCCAGGGCGGCGCGGAAAAAACGCCAGGCGTTGCCGAAGAGAATGCCCTCCGCCGTCTCCGCCGGGACGCCGCGGGCGGTCAGGTAGGAGAAAATGCCCAGGGACTTCTCCACCGAGTCCAGGTCTGGGTGGATATCCGTGCCGTCGTAGTCGGACCCTAGAGCCAAGCAGTCACCGGCCCCCAGCTCCAGGAAGCGGAACACATGGCGGCAGAGGGCATCCAGGTCCCCGGTCCCGTCATCAGAGAGGAAGCTGCGGGCGTAGTTGAGGCCGATGAGGCAGCGGCGCTCCGCCATCTCCCGGATGAAGGCGTCCGGCAGGTTCCGGCGGTGTCCGCAGACGGACCGGGCGTTGGAGTGGGAGGCAGCGAAGGGCTTTTTCGCCGCGCCCAGCAGGTCCTCAAACCCCCGGTCGTTCAGATGCGAGACGTCGATGACGACCCCCTGGCGCTCCAGCTCCCCCACCGCCTCCCGGCCGAAGGGGGTGAGGCCGCCGGTGGTATCGTGGCCGGAGCCCAGCTCATTGGGGCCGTTCCAGGTGAGGGTGAGCATCCGCACTCCGGCCTCCCGGATGGCCTGGACCCGCTCCAGTTGTCCCGCCAGCACCGCCCCGCCCTCTACAGTCAGCACCGCGGCGAATTTCCCCGCCGCAAGGGCCCCCTCCATATCCGGGAAGCCGCGGCAGGGGAGGACTTTTTCCCGGCACGCCTCCATCTGGGCGTAAAAGCTGGCGGCGTAGCGGTCAAAGAAAGCTGCGGCGTCCGGCCCCCGGAGCTGGTCCGGGATGAAGATGGCGAAGCACTGGACCCAGCGGGTCCCGGTAGGGATTTTGTTTAGGGAGAGGTGGTAGGACGGGTCGGTCAGAGTCCCCGCTCCCGGGGTGCGTCCACGGGAGGGGTACTGGTCCCGGGTGAGGGTGTCGCAGTGGAGGTCGAAAAGTCCCACAGGCAGCATGTCGTTTCTCCTTTCTCTTCTCAGGCCAGCAGCCTGCCCAGCAGGGCCAGGAGCTGGTCTACAGCTTCATCGCCGGTGTCCCAGGCGGTGACGAACCGGACGCAGGTGCGCTCCCCATCCAGGGCCTGCTGGACCTCGAAGGCGGCTTCCCGGGCCAGGGCCTCCGTAACGGCATTGGGCAGTATGGGGAACACCTGGTTGCTGGGGCTCTCCGCCAGGAACGGGACCCCCAGCTCCCGGAGGCCCGCTGTGAGACGGCCCGCCAGACGGTTGGCCTCCCCGGCCAGCCGGAGGTAGAGGCCGCCTTGCAGAATGGCAGAAAACTGGATGCCCAGCAGCTGTCCCTTGGCCAGAATGGCCCCCTGCTGCTTCATGCAGTGGCGGAAGCCGGGTTGGAGGGCGGGATTTGTGATGACCAGGGCTTCCCCGAAGAGCAGGCCGTTTTTCGTGCCGCCAATGGTGAAGGCATCGCAGAGGGCGGCGTAGTCCGGGAAGGAGGCGTCCCCGGCGGCGATGGCGCTGCCCAGCCGGGCCCCGTCGCAGTAGAGATACAGGCCCAGCTGGTCCGCCGTCCGCCGCAGCTCCCGCAGCTCCGCCAGGGTGTAGACTGTGCCCAGCTCCGTGGTATTGGAGAGGTAGACGAGCCGGGGGAGCACGGTGTGCTCCGAGTTGTGGGCGGCGGCCACGGCGCGGACCAGATCCGGGGCCAGCTTGCCGTCCGGGGCGGGACAGGCGATAATCTTGTGTCCGTCCTGCTCCACGGCCCCGGTCTCATGGCAGCAGATGTGGGCGGTCTCCGCCGCGATCACCGCCTCGTAGGGCCTCAAAAAGGCGGCCAGAGCCGTCTTGTTGGCCTGGGTGCCGCCCACCAGGAAGTGGACCGCCCCGCCCGGACAGCCGCAGAGAGTCCGGATGCTCTCCGCCGCCTCCTGGCAGAAGGGGTCCGCGCCGTAGCCGGGGGTCTGACGGAAATCGGCTCGGAGCACCGCCTCCAGCACAGCGGGGTGGGCGGCGGTTCCGTAGTCGTTGCGGAAATTCAACATAAAACGATACCTCTCTCTTATTATAATATCAGATGTCCAGCTCCAGGGACACAGGGCAGTGGTCGCTGCCCATGACCTGGCTGAGGATTTCCGCCGCCAGGATGCGGTCCCGGAGGCGCTGGGAGGCCAGGAAGTAGTCGATGCGCCACCCCGCGTTGTTGGCCCGGGCGTTGAACTGGTAGCTCCACCAGCTGTAGGCCCCGGATTCGTCCGGGTGGAGCAGGCGGAAGGTGTCCAGGAATCCGGCCTCCAGAAGCTCCGTCATCTTCCCCCTCTCCTGGTCCGTAAACCCGGCGTTGCCCCGGTTGGGCCCCGGGTTCTTTAGGTCGATCTCCCGGTGGGCCACGTTCAGGTCCCCGCAGAGCACCACCGGCTTTTCCCGGTCCAGCTCCAGGAGGTAGGCGCGGAACTCGTCCTCCCATTGCATCCGGTAGTCCAGCCGGGCCAGGCCCCGCTGGGCGTTGGGGGTGTAGCAGCAGACCAGGTAGAAGGCCGGGTAGCTGGCGGTGATGACCCGGCCCTCGTGGCGGTGGATGTCCTCTCCGAAGCCGTAGGACACCTCCAGGGGCTCCTCCTTGGTGAGGATAGCGGCGCCGGAGTAGCCCTTCTTATCCGCGTAGTTCCAGTACATGTGGTAGCCCGCCAGGTCCAGGTCCAGCTGTCCGGCCTGGAGCTTGGTCTCCTGCAAACAGTAGACGTCCGCCGCCGTCTCCCGGCAGAAGTCCAAAAATCCCTTCTTCAGGCAGGCCCGCAGGCCGTTGACGTTCCATGAGATCAGTTTCATGACAGAGCCTCCTTTTGTTGCTGTTTCTGCCAGTATACCACCTCTGCGGAGGGAGTGCAAGGCCAATTCTCTGTATTCTGGGGAGGGACAACTGTCCAAATTCCGCCAAAAAATTCCTGCCAAGGAATTTTCGAGGAAGTGTTGACAGACCGGGAACGATATGTTACAATTTGATTACAAAAATGACAAACCCATCCAGAATGTGTGCAAAGCGAGGTAACAGTATGGCGCAAAAACAGGAAGGACTCATCTATAAGAAACACCCCCTGCGCCGCGTGGGCAATATGATCTATTATGGCTCCATGGCGGACCCCTACATCATCTTTATGCAGGTGAAGGAAACCCGGACGGAAAAGGACCTGGCTGTGGCCACAAAGGTCTCCGTGGAGCTCCAGCGCACCGCCCCGGACCTGAGAAGCCGGGACCGGGTGGTCAAGAGGAGTGAAAAGGACAGCCTGTATGCCGCCATGGACGTCTCCGCCATCTGGCTGGAGCGGGCCCTGTCCGGTAAGCTGTAAGGAGCGGACAGCCAACCAAAATCCGGGCCCTGCCGGGCCGCCACAAATGATAACATAATGAGGTCGTATACGAATGAAAAAACTGCTGAATAAGACGATGATTCTGGCCGTTCTGGCGGCCCTCTTCCTGACCCTCACCGCTGCCGCCGCCAATGTGATTGGCTCCGGCGTAATCACCGGGGACGCCCTCCGGCTGAGAAGCGGCCCCTCCACCGATTCCTCCACTATCACCCTGTTGAGCAAGGGGACCACAGTGCAGGTCTACGAGGTCCTGGACGGCTGGTACAAGATCGCCTGGGATGGCCGGGAGGGCTATGTGTCCGCCGATTACCTGGACTACACCCCGGCTCCCCAGGAGGATGACGGCGGCGACAAGGTCATGACGGATGAGGCCAACCAGCCCCCCGCCGCTGAGACTGTCTCCGGCAAGACCGGCGTGATTACCATGGACGGCGTGAACTTCCGCTCCGGCCCCTCCACTGACGACGCCGTCATCGCAGAGCTGGCCAAGGACGTCCAGGTGACCGTCGCCAGCGTGGCCGACGGCTGGTGCCAGGTGACCTGGAACGGCCAGGAGGGCTATATCAGCGGTACATACGTGGCCGTGGACGGCATCCCCCTCAAGGACCCCAGAGGCGTCATTACCGGCAATTTTGTCAACGTCCGCACCCAGCCCACTACCGAGTCGGGCATCCTTACCAAGGTGTCCACCGGAACTATGGTGGACCTGGTGAGCCTCTCCGACGGCTGGTACGCGGTGCAGTATAACGGCATGGACGGCTTCATCAGCGCCGACTATGTCCGGCTGTATACCGGCAGCAGCTCCACCGGCAGCGCGACCGGCGCCAGCATCGTGGAAACCGCCCTCAGCTATCTGGGCGTTCCCTACGTCTATGGCGGGGCCTCCCCCAGGGGCTTTGACTGCTCTGGCTTTACCATGTACGTTTTCAGCGTGCACGGGTACAACCTCCCCCACTCCGCTACCTCCCAGTGGTTTAACTCGGGTACCTATGTGGAGAAGTCCGACCTGCAGCCCGGCGACTTGGTGCTCTTCTGCGACCCCGCCGCCAGCAGGGGCAAAGCCTGCTCCCACGTGGGCATCTACATCGGGGACGGCCAGTTTGTGCACGCTTCCTCCGGCAGCGGGAAGAAGATCCAGATCGACAGCCTCAGTTCCGACTACTACTCCCGCTACTACGTGGGCGCGAAGCGGGTGGCCTAAACTACATACCGGCTTTTCGGGACTGCCCCTTGACAGGGGCGGTCCCTTCTGCTATACTGTGCCTACAATCCAAGGGGCGCTGGCGCACGCCGGCTGAGATGAGACGCATTGCCGTCCGGTCCCTCGAACCTGATCCGGGTAATGCCGGCGTAGGAATGCG
>CATIYU010000048.1 GCA_949739085.1 uncultured Eubacteriales bacterium
CCCCGGAGCCCATTATGGAGCGCGTCAAGCAGTACCACGACTTCAACACCGTGGGCGCGCCCTCCCCGCTGATGGAGGCGGCGGTGGTGGGTCTGGACATGCCAGACAGCTACTACGACGAATTCGCCGCCCACTACTCTCACATGAAAAAGCTCTTCACCGACGGCCTCACCAACATCGGCATCCCCTTCACGGACCCCCAGGGCGCGTATTTCGTCCTGGCCAACATCGGCCCCTATCTGAAAAAGGGACAGACGGACGTGGAATTCTGCGAGGAGATGGCCCGAAAGGTGGGGGTGGCCTGTGTGCCCGGCACCTCCTTCTTCAAGGAGGATGTAAATGACATTGTGCGGGTCCACTTCGCCAAGCGGGACGAGACTCTTCTGGAGGCCCTGGACCGCCTGAGCCACATCAAGGAAAAAATGGCGTAACGCAAAAAGGAGCCGGTCCCCGCGGGGACCGGCTCCTTTTTTGTATTTAGGAGAAGGAGATGTCGTAGATGCCAAAGCCAGAATCCCAGCCGCCAGCAAAGGTCAGTTTTACGCTGGTAGCATAGTCCAGGGGGACGGTGATGGTCTTGGGCGGGTCGTCCCACTTCAAATCATAGCTGATCCCGGAGTACTCGCCGTTCAGATGGACCTCCATGGCGGCGTTTTCCCCATGACCATCCAAATTCGCCACAGTAAAGGTCATCGTTTTGTACTGCGCATTGGTATTCCACATGGCGTAGCTATCCAGGCTGTTGACAAAAGCGCCAATGAAGGTCACTCCTAATAGATGCTTCTCGCCGGAAGCGGTGAAATAGCTCTTAAGGTCAGAGCCGTCGTAGAGCTTGGACTGCTCACCGATCTGGTACGGGGGCAGCTTGGTCATCCAGTTTTCCTCCGCGCCGGGGACCTTGCCGATGTAGACGGTCTTGGTGTTCCCGTCCCAGGTGACCTCCTTGCCCAGGGCCTCGCCCGCGGCGCGGACCGGCAGATAAGTGGTGCCGTTGTAGATGAACGGCTCAACGGAATTGCCCATGCCGTCCTTCAGGTTGGC
>CATIYU010000049.1 GCA_949739085.1 uncultured Eubacteriales bacterium
CCTGCTGGAGACCGACGGCGTTGAGGAAGACTGATAAACGGGGCGGAGCCAACAGGCTCCGCTCCTTCCCTTGCTTGGAGGAACCCGCAATATGTACAAAATTTTTATCGTGGAGGACGACGCCGTCATTGCCGCCGCCGTGGCCGGACACATCGCCTCCTGGGGCTGGGAGGCCCGGACGGTAAAGGACTTCTCCCGGGTGATGGAGGAATTTTCCGCCTTCGCCCCCCATCTGGTGCTGCTGGACATCGGCCTGCCCTTCCGCAACGGGTACCACTGGTGCGGCGAGATCCGCCGCCTCAGCAAGGTGCCAGTAATCTTCCTCTCCTCCGCTTCGGACAACATGAACATCGTCATGGCCATGACCATGGGCGGGGACGACTTCATCCCCAAGCCCTTTGACCTGGACGTGCTCACCGCCAAAATCCAGGCCCTCCTACGCCGGACCTATGACTTCGGCGGGGCCGCGCCGCTGCTGGAGTGCCGGGGGGCGGTGCTGGACACCGGCGACAATACCCTCCGCTACCAGGGGCAGAAGCTGGAGCTGACCCGGAACGAGTACCGGATCTTGCAGGTCCTGCTGGAGCAGAAGGGCCGCACCGTCTCCCGGGACACCCTGATGCGGAAGCTGTGGGAGACAGACAGCTTCGTGGATGAGAACACCCTGACCGTGAATATGGCCCGCCTCCGGCGGAAGCTGGAGGGCCTGGGCCTGATGGACTTCATCCGCACGAAAAAAGGGCTGGGATACCTGTTGGAAGAGTGATATGAGAGTGATTGGCGGATATATCAAGGAGAGAATCTGGTTTGTGCTGCTGGCGGCGCTGTGCGTGGGCATGTTCGCGGCGGTACTGTTCCTATACGGACTGCCGGTGGAGGCGGCGGGCTACGGCGGCCTGCTGTGCGCCCTGGCGCTGGCGTTGTCCGCGGGGGTGGACTTCTACCTCTACCGGCGGAAAATCCTCCATCTGGAGAGCTTGCGGGGCCAGGCGGCGCTGCTGCTGGACCAGCTCCCGGAGCCCCGGAGCCCCAAGGAGGAGGCATACCACGCCCTGCTGCTGGAGCTGGACCAGGACCGGCGGACCGCCGTATCCCACGCCGGTGCCCGCCAGCGGGAGACCATTGATTATTACACCATGTGGGTCCATCAGATCAAAACGCCTATCTCCGCCATGAGGCTGATCCTCCAGGAGGACGAGACGGACCGGGGCCGGGAGCTGGGAGCGGAGCTCTTCCGGGTGGAGCGGTACGTGGAACTGGTGCTCAGCTACCTGCGCCTGGGCGGCGGGGGCACCGACCACCTGATTCGTGAGTATCCCCTGGAAAACATTCTTCGCCAGGCGGCCCGGAAGTACGCCCCCCTCTTCATCCGGGGAAAAGTGTCCCTAGATCTCCAGGAGACGGACCTGAGGGTATTGACGGACGAAAAGTGGCTGCAACTGGTGGTGGAGCAGGTGCTCTCCAACGCCGTGAAATATGCCCCCGGCGGGCGTGTGACCATCCATACCGAGGGCGAAAATCTGCTCATTGAAGATAACGGCACAGGCATTGCGCCGGAGGACCTGCCCCGGATCTTCGAGCGGGGGTTCACTGGCTGCAACGGACGCATAGACAAGCGGGCCACCGGCATCGGCCTGTACCTCTGCCGCCAAATCTGCGGCCAGCTGGGCCACACCATTCACGCCGCCTCCGAGCCGGGGCGGGGCACGATCATTACCATCGGTCTGGCGCGGCCTTACCTGGAGGTGGAGTAGCGCCGGGAAAACCTGGTTGCGTCCAGGGGAAATTGATGGTATACTGATAGGGCAAAATCCCGAAAACTGCCTATGGGAGGAACGATTTATGCAGGAATTAGAGAGACAGTACCACATCAACTGCGTCCCCGGCGACGTGGGCCGCTACTGCATCCTGCCCGGCGACCCGGGCCGCTGCCAGTCCATCGCCGCCCTCTTCGACGGCGCAAAATTCGTGGGCCAGAACCGGGAGTACGCCGTCTATACCGGTACGCTCCTGGGAGAGAAGGTCTCCGTCTGCTCCACCGGGATCGGCGGACCCTCCGCCGCCATTGCCATGGAGGAGCTCACCGCCATTGGCGCGGACACCTTCGTCCGGGTGGGCACCTGCGGGGGCATTGATCTGGCCGTCCAGTCCGGCGACATCGTGGTGGCCACGGGGGCCGTCCGGTTCGAGCACACCAGCCGGGAGTACGCGCCCATTGAGTTCCCCGCTGTGGCGGATTTCGGCGTTACAGGCGCTCTGGTGGAGGCGGCCAAGGCCATGGGCAAAACATGCCATACCGGGGTAGTCCAGTGCAAGGACAGCTTCTACGGCCAGCACAGCCCCAAGCGGATGCCGGTGAGCTACGAACTTTTAGACAAGTGGGAGGCATGGAAGCGGCTGGGCGTCAAGGCCAGCGAAATGGAGTCCGCCGCCCTGTTTGTGGTGGCGGCGGCTCTGGGCGTGCGCTGCGGCAGCTGCTTCCATGTGGTCTGGAACCAGGAGCGGGAGGCCGCAGGTCTGGACCAGCGGATGAGCGAGGACACCAGCGCCGCCGTGCGGGTGGGCGTGGAGGCCCTGAAGCTGCTCATCCAGCGGGACCGTCAATCATAATAAAGGAGGTCCCGCCATGGGGACGCAGGCAAAAATCATCAGCTGCAACGCGGACAGCGAGGCCATCTGCGCCAGCGCCGCCAGAATCTCCACCACCCCGGGGGACGCGGTGGAGATCTTTGAGAAGGCACGGGGCGGTCAAAAAAACCGGACGCTTATTGAGAAGGTCTTACAGTCCGGCCACAAATCCACCCTGGAGCACGCCGTTTTTACCATCGCCCTGCGGGACGTGTCCGTCTTTGCGGAGCAATTCTTCATTGAGCACCGGCTTGCGTCTTTCACGGTGAAATCCCGGCGGTATGTGGACTTCTCCCACCAGGGCTTCTACATCCCTCCAGACCTGGAGGGGGAGGACCTGACGGCCTACCGGGACTACATGGAGGCCCTTTTCGGGGCCTACCAGGGCCTTCTGGAGGACGGCGTCCCCAAGGAGGACGCCCGGTTCCTTCTCCCCTACTCCCTTCACAGCAATTTCTACTGCACGGTCAACGCCCGGGAGCTGGCCCACATGCTCCGAGCCATGCGGTATGGCCGCCGGTTCCCGGAGCTCCAGCTCCTGGCGGACCAGCTGGAGGGCCAGCTGGAGGAGCTCTTCCCCGCCCTGCTGGGGGAGCTGGCGGGGGACCCCGGCGGCGAGATTCCAGTATCCCTCGCAGCAGACGGCCCCCTGACGTTTTTGCCCCAGGAGGCGGCGGGGGGCGTCCGGCTGCTGGGCGGGCCCGGAGACCCCGTGGAGCTGCTTCGCGCCGCCTGCCGCGCCCAGAACCCCGGGGCGGACCTGGATCTGGCCGCGCTGGTACGCTCCCCCCGGCCCCGGGGGCTGGAGCAGCTGGCCTACACCTTCCAAGTTACCGGCCTGACTCTCTCCGGCGTGACCCACCTGGTCCGCCACAGGATGCAGTCGGTTCTCGTGCCGCCCATTGAGGGCCTGGACTACGGCCAGTGCATCCTCCCCGCCACCGTGGCGGCCAACCCGGCGGCGCTGGAGCGGTACACCCGGGCCGTGACCGCCGCCTACGAGGCCCGCTCCCAGCTGGCCCCCGGCCTGGCCCCCTACCGCTGCTATTTTGCCCTCAGCGGCTGCCTCATGGACCTGATGACCACCATGAACGCCCGGGAGCTCCGGCACTTCATGCAGCTGCGCACCTGCACCCGGGCCCAGTGGGAGATCCGGGGGGTGGCGGACGCCATGTTGAAACAGCTGCGGGCCTCCTTCCCCCAGCTTTTTGGCTACTTTGGCCCCAGCTGCTATATGCAGGGCCGCTGCCCAGAGGGGGCCATGACCTGCGGCAGGCAGGAGGAGATGTCTGCGGTTTACAGCGCACAGTAAAAGAGACCGGCTTTCAGCCGGTCTCTCCTTTTACGCCTTTTCCGCCAGCTTTTTCACCAGCGCTTCGTCTGGCGTTACATAGGCGGTCTGATAGGGGTCGTAGACCACCATGCCGGGCCGGGCCCCATGGGGCTTCTTCACGTGGCGCACCTGGGTGTAGTCTACCGCCACCTGCCCGCCCTCCCGGCCCTGGGAAAACCACGCCGCCAGCATGGCGGCCTCAGTCATGGACTGCCGGTCCGGCTCCTGGCCCTGGGCGCACAGGATCACGTGGGACCCGTGAATCCGCTGGGTGTGGAACCAGTAGTCGGAGGCGAAGGCATCCTTGGTCAGCTGATCGTTCTGGGTGTTGCTCCGCCCCACCAGAATCCGGAGCCCGCCGCTGGAGAGGAAGGCCCGGGGCCTGCTGGGTCCCCGCCGGACCTCCTTTTTCCCAGTGTCCTGGCCCTTAAGATGCCCGGCCCCTCGCAGCTCCCGCCGGATGTCGGCGAAGTCCTGCTCCGTCTCCGCCCGGCTCAGCTCGTCCAGGACGCTCTCCAGCCAGTCCCGCTCCCGGCGGGCCAGCTCCATCTGCTCCGCCAGATATTTTTCCGCCGTTTTGGCCTTGTTGTACCGCTTGAAATACTTGGCCGCGTTCTGCTGGGGCGTCAGCAGGGGGTCCAGGGGGATCTCCACCTCCGGACACCCCTCCTCGTAGTAGTTCTCCGCCCGCAGCACCCGCTGGCCCTTTTCCAGCCGGTAGAGATTGGCGGTAATGAGCTCCCCGCTCAACCGCAGCTTGTCCCGGTCCTGGGTCTGGGCGTACTCCTTCTCCTGGAGGGCCAGCTTGCGTTTGGCCCGGTCTCGGGCGCTGGACGCCGCCCGCTGGAGGTCCGCCCCCCGCTGCCGGACCCGCTCCAGCTGCTCCCGTGTCTCATAAAAGGCATCCAGCATGGGGGAGAACCGCTCCCAGGCCGCTCCCTCCATAGCCCCGCCGTATTGGAGGATGGGGAAGTAGGAGAAATCCGACGGTTTCCCGTCCCGGGACAGGAGGTAGGGGGTAAACTCCCCCCGCTTCACCGCCCCCTGCCACTGGAAGAACGCATCACGCACCCCGGCCAGACTCTCCCCGGCCAGGAATCTGATCTCCCGGCACACCAGGGGCGAGAGCCCGAAGAAGGCGTCCAGCAGGAACTGGTCCGGGGCCGTATCCGGCGGCGCCGCCGCCAGCAGCCGGTCAAAGTCCGCCTCCCCGGTCTCCAGGGGGTCCGCCTTCTCCTGGGCGGGGGGCAGGCGGTAGAAGAGCCCCGGCAGCCCCTGCCGCTTCTCGCTCATCTCCATGTCCACCCGGCGCAGGCAGTCGATGATCCGGTCCTGGCCGTCCAAAAGGATGAGGTTGGAGTGCCGGCCCATACACTCCAGCACCAGCCGCCGCCGGCCCGGCTCGCCCATCTCGTCCACCATGTCGATGGTGAGCGTTACCGCCCGCTCCAGCCCCGGCTGGTCTACGCTACTGAGCCTGCCGCCGCCCAGATGCTTGCGCAGCAGCATACAGAACATGGGCGGCGAGGCCGGGTTCTCCC
>CATIYU010000050.1 GCA_949739085.1 uncultured Eubacteriales bacterium
GGGCATATCGTACTCCGTCCAGGCTTCGTACTTCTGGTAGGCCGCGCCGTCCAGGGAGTACGCATACAGTTCCTCCGGATCGCCCTTGGCCAGGGTCATATCCACAGCCAGCCCCGCCTGATGGCTGGAAGCGCCCTTGGCAATGAACCAGCTCCAGCCATAACCCATAGCGCCAGCCTTCTTCATATCCGCAGAGACGGCGCTGTTGCCACTGATAAGAGAGCGAAGGCCGTCCCGTACAGCAGACTGTACTGCGGCGGGGCGAAACGCCTCATAGATTACCAGCGTCTCACCGTTGGACATGGCGGCTTTCTGAACCTTTGCCAGCCGCTGAGCCAGGGTGTACATGCAGGGGACAATGTGCTCCTGCCGGTCCAGCCGGACGTTGAACCGCCTCCCGGCGTAGAGCTGGCTGCCAGTCACATTGGGGAGTTCTGTCCCATCCGCAGCAGTGAAAACACTGCCGCTGGCGTTGGTGATGTTGTATGCGATGCTGGGCAGAACGTCGGGCAGATTGACAAAGATATATTTCTTATCCACCCAGCCGGTTCCGTCCACAGCGCCGCCAGTCCAGGGAATCACGTTCCCAGCATCATCCGAGGCCAGACCGATCTTCACCCGTTCCCCGCCGTTTTCCTCCAGGATGACGAAGGGAACAGGGGCGGCATCATCCGAGGCGGGGACTGTAACGATCTCCGTACCGCCGTCCTCGGAATCATAGACCGGCAGGGCGTCGCGGATGCCGTTCCAGCCGGTGGAACCCGCGATATTTACCTCGAAATCGCCGGTGGCGGCATAAGCGGCTCCGCCATCCTCCGCCGCGAAGGCCGTAGCCGGGAACATCCCCACCACTGTCAGCAGTACCAGCAGCAGGGCAAGCCCGCGCCTCCAGTGGCGCTTTCCTTTCTGCGAAAGAAATTGCAGCATGAATTTATCCTCCTATATGATTTTGTGTGGGCAAAAGGAAAGGCCACACATCTCTGTGCGGCCTCAGTCAAGGAACGTATTGGGGCTGTTCATCCTGGGGATCGGTGGTTTCAGGTGCATTTTTCCTCCTTTTCGTTACTGGTAC
>CATIYU010000051.1 GCA_949739085.1 uncultured Eubacteriales bacterium
TACCGGTACGGTATCGTTACCGCCGGCAAGACCTATGAACTGATTGTTCAGAGCCGCGGCACCAATGACCACAACAGCAGCGTTTGGACCAACACCTATTCCTATAACTACATCTTCCTGAGCGCCGAGGGTGAGGCCTACCTCAAGAAGGGCGACACCACCTTCGAGCCCAACACCGCCTGCCTGGAGGACGGCCCCAACGGCGGAGGACTGGATCGCCTGCCCAGCAAGCCTCTGGCCCAGTGGGTGGAGTCCTTCGAGATTCCTGTTAACGCCACCGCTACTTGGTACTTCAAGGCCAACGATGGCCGCGACGTGACCGTGGAGGTGAAGAACAACAAGGTGGTTTCCATCGTTCCCGCCGACGTTGACGACACCGACATGGTGACCAGCGCCTACTATGTGGTCGTTACCTCTGAGAACGGCAAGGTGAAGAACACCTTCTGGACCACTGACATGGTCATCCCCACCGTCACCGTGCAGGCCGCTGCGGACAGCGACTACAACTTCGCCCCCGTGGTTACCAACGCGATTGGCGGCGAGGCTGAGATTGAAATCCCCGCCCCCAAGGGCGTGGAGGGCACCTGGACCCTGACCAAGGTGGAGCAGGATGGTAAGGACGTCACCGCCAATGTGGTGGACGGCAAGATCACCCTGGAGAACATCGCCGCCAACACCACTCTCACCGTCACCTGGACCTTCCAGGCCACGGAGGAGGACCTCCCCAGCCTCATCATTGTGAAGCCTGTTGGCGAGAACACCGATGAGAGCGGCAAGGATATCGTCATCCCCCTGCCTGTGGAGATCGTTGTCTCCCCCGCCCGCGCTGCGGCTGAGGTGGAGGTCGGGACCAAGGTCCGCGTCAGCTTCGACGTTCTGGACGGCTGGTTCATCGACACCATCACTGTTAACGGCGAGACCTATACCGCCGTCAAGGGCGAGGCCAGCGCCGAGAACCCCGGCTACACCAACTACTATATCGAGCTCACCCTGACCGGCGAGATCACCACCGTGGAGATCGCCACCACCAAGGAGGAGCCCGCTCCCAGCACCGCTATCGAC
The DNA here is from genome assembly GCA_949739085.1 of uncultured Eubacteriales bacterium. The sequence continues at coordinate 1,063 of CATIYU010000051.1, forward strand.
GTCACCCTGAACCTGACCGACGCCGATAACAAGGCCACCGTGGACGAGACGGCGAAGTCCGCCGAGCCCGGCGAGTCCGTCACCTTCACCGTCACCGTGGAGGAGGGCTACGAGCTCAAGGACCTCAGCGGCAACGCCACCATGGTTCCCGAGAACGGCCAGGGCGAAGTGACCATCACCGTGGCCATCCCCGAGGACGCCACCGAGGCCATTGAGGTCACCGCTACCGTCGCCCCGGCGGGCGAGGAGCCCGGCCCCAGTGTTGACCCCGACCTGCCCAAGGCTACCAAGAGCCAGGACGCGTTTGCCGGCTCTACCATCACCGTTCCTTACTACGGCGAGACTGAGCCCGACGCCGCTTGGATTCTTGAGAAGGTCAAAACTGACCTGAAGCTGACCGGCGACTACACCCTGAGCACCGATAAGACCAAGCTCACCGACACTGCCACCGGCGACCAGGCCACTATTAGCCTGGAGCGGTACGTCAAGGTATTCGTTGGCGAGACCCTGCTGGGCTACGTCAAGGCTACTGACGGTTCCGGCCATGCCAACCTGACCGCTGTCGATGCCAACGCCAGCTACCTGCTGAAGGCCAATGTGGCTAAGGCTACCAGTGCGGATGCTACCACTGGCGCTGATGGCAAGTTCACCGCCGCCCTTGGTGCTCAGACCGCAGATGTGGTTCTGGTTCGCGCTTACAATGTCAAGAAGAATCCTGCTGCCATCACCGCTGTTGTGAGCTACCGCCCGGAGGGTGCTATCCAGGATACCACTGTAACGCTGGACGCCTCGAACAACACCTATGTCCAGGAGGGCGCTATTGTCCTGGTCCAGGTTGACGACGGCGCTACCGCTGACAAGCTCTATCACTCCGTCACCGTGACCGATGAGAAGTCCGTCACCGGCCTGGAGGAGTGGTTCGCCGGGACCAACAACGAGAAGCACAACGGCAGCTACATCGTGGCCGCTGAGGACGCTAACGAGGCCACCGGCATCATCACCATCACCTACAACACCGGCGCGAAGGTGACTGTTGACGGCACCCCCGTTGAGGGCGTTTACGCTGCTAATGCTGGAGTTGAGCTCCCCGCTGGTTATGCGGTTGACCAGGTATTCCTCACTGTTCAGGATGACGGCGAAGGAACTGTGACGCTCAGCACCGGCGATACCATCAAGGCCGCTTGGGTTGGGATGGGCCCCGAAGCGAAGCTCCAGATCACTCTGCCTGCCGCTACCTCTGCTGACAACGGCGTATATACTCTGGTTTCCGCCTATGCAATCAGCAACAAGGCTGCTGGCGACACCACCGTTACCTACAAGTATGGCTCTATGGACGATGCAGCTGATTTGACCCTGAGCGGCACGACTGCCAGCTACCTCCCCAAGGATGCCGAGGTGACTTTCACCACGAAGACTGCGGTGAGCGCGGTTGTGGTGGAGACGGAGACCGCCGGTACCTACGCTCTGCCCGAGGGTTCTCGGTACGACAAGTACAATAAGGGCACCTATACCACTACACTGGCGGGCGACATGAAGGTTACCGAGCTGCCTGTGATCTACAGTGGTACTGTCAAGGTCCTGACCACCAAGAATACCGAGATTAACAGCACTCTAACGGATACTTGGTCGGTCACCTTCGGTGATGGCAGTAATACCAACGGCACTTGGACTTGGACCGTAACCAAGGACGGAGAAGCTATCACTAAGTTTGCTACGGATGGCGGGGAAGTGGTTGTCATCACCGCCACTGGTGTCAAGATTGATGGCCAAAAGGCCATCATGGGTCTTGAGAGCGGTGCAATCCTTGCCAAAGACGTTGCCACGACGGGCGACCTCCAGTCCGACATCGTTCTGACAATTGCGGAGGACGGCACCCTGACCATCACTATGACCATCAAGGGCGCGACGACTTAATTAACACAAGAAGTGATTGAGTTGTCCGCAAAACTTACCCCCCAAGGGCTTCGGCCCTTGGGGGGTTCCCCGTTTAACGGAACGCGATGTAGTCATAGGTCCGCCCATTGTAGTTGAGGGCGGGGAGATTTTCGCCGTTATTGGGATAGGGGTGGACGGTGAAGCCGTCGTTGGTGAAGGAAATCCGGGATTTCAGGATGTTCCCCGCCGTCAGGCCGAAGTAGCAGGTGACGCGGGAGATGTAGCCCACATCTCCCGCGGTCTCCGCGCCGCAGACGATGACAAAGGAGGGGCGGAAGCCCAGATGAATGGTCTGGGTACCGCTGTCGCCGGTGTAGGAGCCTGCGGCGTAGGGCTTCTGGGAGGGGGAGTAGGCGTTCTGGGCGGTATTTTTGGCGGCATTGGCGGCGTTCTGGGCGGCGCTGGCGGCAGATTTAGCGGAGTTGGCTGCGTTCTGAGCGGACTTGATGCCGGAGTCGATGGCGCTCATGGCGTTGTTAAAGTCGTCCATCATGATGCGGTCGCTCTTGACCCACTGGGGCAGATGATAGTTGTTGGTATAATCCATGATTGTTTCTCCTTTTTGTAGTAAGATTGGCAGCGGAAAACCGTTACACATATGGTGTGTAACGGCGAAAAGTTGCACAAAAGGGTGCAACTGGAGAAAAGAAAATTTTTACTTGGCAAAACCCCGGAAAAGGGAGTATACTACCCCCGTAAGAGGATGGGAGGCGGGAAAAATGCTGCTGGCCATAGACATTGGGAATTCCAACATATCTCTGGGGGTATTTGAGGGCGCGGCTCTGCGGATGCGGGCCAAGGCCTCGGCCCAGGCGGAGCGCAGCGCGGACGAGTACGCGGCCATGCTGCTGGACCTTCTGCGCCTGCGGGGGATTGAGCGGGAGCGGCTGGACGGCTGCATCCTCTCGTCGGTGGTGCCGGGGCTGACGGGTCTGGTGGAGGAGGCGGCCCGGACGGTGGCGGGCACGGCGGTAGTCCGGGTAGGACCAGGCATCCGCACGGGGTTCCGCATCCGGATCGACGACCCCTCCCAGCTGGGGGGCGACCTGGTGGCGGACACCCTGGCGGCGCTGACGGAGTACGGCGCGCCCCTGGTGCTCATCGACGCCGGGACGGTGACCACCATCGCGGCTGTTGACGCCTCCCGGACGTATCTGGGCGGCTGTATTCTGCCGGGCCTCCGCCGGAGCGCGGCTATTTTGAAGGAGACTGCGGCGCTGCTGCCATCCATCGGCCTGGACGGCCCAGAGGCAGACATTTTAGGCCGGGACAGCGGCTCGGCCATGCGCAGCGGGCTCTTGTGGGGCAGCGCCATGATGGCGGACGGATTTATGGACCGCTACAGCGCCCTGCCGGGGATGGCGGGGGCGAACTGCGTGGCCACCGGTGGTTCCGCGCACCTGGTGACGGCCCTGTGCCGCAGGAAGGTTTTCCGGGACCCGGACCTGACGCTGAAGGGCCTGCGGTACCTGTACGAGAGCAACCGGCGGCGCGGCTGAGGTAATGACGGCGGAAGCCGTTGTTATACATAATTTGCGCGCCGTACTCCGCCGGGCGGAGACGGCAGCGCGGGGTGAGATATCCCCAAAGGAGAAAAAAGCAATGAACATCAGCAACAAAGTCCACCGGATCACACTGACGGCGATACTGGCGGCAATCATCATCCTTCTGGCCTTCACTCCCCTGGGGTACCTGCGGATTGGGCTTGTGTCCATCACGTTCCTGACGGTACCGGTGGTCATCGGGGGCATTGTTCTGGGACCGCTGTACGGGGGCCTGCTGGGGGCGGTGTTTGGCCTGACCAGTTTTGCCCAGTGCTTCATGGGCGACGCCTTCGGCGCAACGCTTCTGAATCTGAACCCTGCCGCCACGCTGACGGCCTGCTTAGTGCCCCGGATTTTGATTGGCATTGTGGCGGGGGTGCTGTATCGGGCCCTGCGGAAGCTGGACTGGCTGGGCGCGGGTGCCTTTGTGTTGACCGCCGTAACCGGTTCGTTGACCAACACGGTATTTTTTGTAGGCATGGTAGTGGCGTTTTTTCAGAACAGCTACTTTGGCGGCAGCGCCTTCTGGACGGTTTTCTTCAGCTTTTTCACGGTTAACGCGGCTCTGGAGATTGTGGTCTGCGGCCTGTTGGGCGCGGCTATGAGCCATATTTTAACCCGTTTTTCTGTAAAAGAATAAGAGCGGCGCCGCTCCTGACGGGGCGGCGTTACTCTTATGTTTTTGTCATAGGGAGGTGCGCACTAAGTCCATACAGCATTTTTGCTCTAAATGTTTTGTGGATATACCCCTCTTGACAAGAAAACAACCGTCTCTACATATGTCGTCACTATGATGGGAACATGTCCCTACAATCCGCAGGAAGAAGTCTATGGGCGGACAAGAGCCTTGCTAATCCAACTGCAAGGGAGCGGCACAAAAATCAGTATCGCTACCAAGTCCGATTTGATCCTGCGCGACCTGGATTTAATCAAAAGTTTTCCTAACGCCCGTGTATCCTGGTCAATCAACACCCTGGATGGAACTTTCCGGGAGGATATGGATAAGGCCGCTTCCATTCAGCGGCGGCCGGCGGCGATGGAGGCATTTCACAAGGCAGGTGTGCGGACCACCTGTTTCATCTCCCCTATCTTTCCTGGAATTACAGATGTGAAAGCCATCATCTATCACAGCGAGATCAAAAAGTCTGCCAGAAAGGGCGGTGAACACTATGCCAGAACTGCCGGAGGTTGAAACAATCAGACGGGTGCTGGAACCGCAAATAAAAGGCTTGACAGTTACAGCGGTGACAGTGAACCGCCCGGAAGTAACCGGCCACCCAACGGTGGAGGGATTTTGCCAAGTCCTCAAAGGACAGACCATAGGAGCTGTGACCCGCAGAGGGAAATTTCTGAGCGTTCTACTGGACAGCAGCGACTATTTTGTGTTGCACTTGCGAATGACTGGCTGCCTGTTGCTTACCCCTGCCGACTACCCCATGGAAAAGCATATCCACATCGTTTTCTATTTGAGCGGCGGCGATGAACTGCGGTTTTCCGATACCCGCCGTTTTGGGCGGCTTTGGCTGTTTCGCAAGGGAGAGCGCGATACATACAGTGGCATGGACAAGCTGAGATTAGAACCCTTTGACGAGGGCCTGACCGCCGATTATCTGCAACAGCGTTTGGGCAAGAGGAAAAGGCCATCAAAGGAATGTCTGTTAGACCAAAGCGTGATTGCTGGCATTGGCAACATCTATTCTGACGAAAATCTGTTTGCCGTAAAAATCTATCCGGCCCCGGCCCGCCAATAGTCTTACCCAAACGGAGTGGGAACGCCTTGCCAACGCCGTCCCGGAACGGTTAGCCTACTTCATTGCCCCGGCGAACGCCGCAGATTTTTTCATGTCCAGACACCGAAAGGAGCGGAAAGCCATGCCAGTATTCCGCGTGGAGAGGAACGAGGGCTATGCGGTCATCTCCAACTACCACTTGTGGGACAAGTCCTTGTCCCTGAAAGCCAATGGCTTATGGCTTGCTGCCGCAGATTTTGTCACTCCCGGATGGTTATATATTGTTGATAAGAAGAAAGCCTATAAAAAAGTGATGCCGGTAATTTGGCGCTCTTTATCTACATGGATTTCCTTTATCGCAGAGTGCCAGAGGGTGCGCTTTTCCTCATTGATCCGGTAGCCAAAAGGGATTTTGCTAGAGACAACCGTGCCATGCTTTACCTTGCTATCCAGGACAACGCCTATCCTCTCCCCGCACAGGTCCGCTTCGTTCTGGGCGATGGATAGGCGGAGATTGATATACAGCCGCCCGCCTGCCGTGGTGGTGTCGTATTGCTCCTGGGTGGTCAGTCAGCCGCAATTATGGGCGTCCAGAATCTCCATGACCTTGTAATAGTCGGCCACGGAACGGAACCAGCGGTCAAGGCGGGTAAACAGGATCAGGTCTACCTTGTCCTGCTTCACGCTCTCCAGCATCCGCAGGAAGTTGGTGCGTTTGCCCAGCCGCTTCCGGGCCGTCTTCGCCGCGTCGATATAGACGTCGGCGATCACCCAGCCCCGTTCCCTGGCGTACTCCTCCAAATCCTCCTGCTGTGCCTCCAGGGAGAGGCCCTTGATGGCCTGCTCCTCACCGCTGACATGGATATAGAGATCAGCGCGCAGCAGGGCCGCTGCCTTGTTTTTTCCCATAAAGAAAACACCTGCCCTTCAAAAAAGGTTGCAATCAATCGGGGGCAGGTGTTATAATAGCTCTGTCCAGGTGACTATTATCGGGCCTGCCCCGGTAAGGTTCACTCTCCGCCCCCGGCGTTACCAGTACCGGGGGCGGGTTTTTTATTTTCAGAACGTGCGGTAGAAAATATCCTCCAGGGAAATGTCCAGATCGTCGAACAGGCTGCACTTGAAATGGGTATCGACAGCGGCCCGCTCCTCCTCGGACATTTTCGCCAACATCCAGTCGGGATGCAGGGAGTAAATATCGTGAAGGATAAATTCGGTTCCGTCTGTGCGGTAGACATCAACAGACTTATCTTCCGGGTGGATGATCCA
>CATIYU010000052.1 GCA_949739085.1 uncultured Eubacteriales bacterium
AAAGGTTCGGATTATGTTGCTTTGGTGGAGATAAGCGGGATCGAACCGCTGACCTCTTGAATGCCATTCAAGCGCTCTCCCAGCTGAGCTATACCCCCATATTAACCTTTTGTGCTGCACACCTTAGGAACGGGCTTATCTTAACAGATTTATCTCCATTTGTCAATAGGGATTTACAAAAAACATAAATTTTTTAAATGCCGGCAGCCGCATACTTCTGCCGCAACCTCCGGTTGTGCCAGGAAACCCTTTTATCCCTGGAAAAGGCGGGTTCCGCAGGGTATACTAAAAAGCGTCCGGACGAAATAAACTGGGAGGAAGAACATATGGAACTTGGAAATCAAATTAAGGCCCTGCGTCTGGCCCGGGGCGTGACCCAGGAGACGCTGGCGGAGAAGCTGAGGGTAAGCGCCCAGGCGGTAAGCAAGTGGGAACGGGGCGCGACGGCGCCGGATGTGCAGCTCCTGCCGGAGCTCTCGGCCTACTTCGGCGTGACGATAGACGCCCTCTTTGCTCTCTCGGACGAGACGCGGATGGAGCGGATTCAAAATATGATCTGGGACGAGCGGGTCATCGATCCGGCAACGCTGGAGCAGGAGGAGGCTTTCCTGCTGGAGAAGGCCCGGCGGGAACCCGCCAATGGCCAGCCCTTCGAGCTGCTGGCAGATCTGGAGAACCACACAGCCCGCGCCCACCGTTCCCGGGCGGCGGAATTCGCCAAGGAGGCCCTGGCCCGCCAGCCGGAGCTGCACAACGCCCATCAGGAGCTGGTTCAGGCCATGGGCGGCGCACCGGCGGACTGGTGCGCGGATAACACCTACCGGCTTATCGACTGGTATAAGACATTCGTGGAGAAAAACCCCGGCGTCCGCTGCGGCTTCCAGTGGCTTCTGGACCAGCTCATCAACACCGGGCGGCTGGAGGAGGCCAGGACCTATCTGGCCCGCATGGAGAGGGTGGACGGCACCTTCCGCACGCCGCTGTACCGGGGATACATCGCCAAGGCCAGCGGCGACCACGCCGGAGCGATGGAAATTTGGGAGCAGATGTGCCGGGATTACCCGGACGACTGGCACGTACAGCTGTCCATGGGGGACATTCTGGCCCGTATGGGCCGGTATGAGGAGGCCAAGGCGTACTACCGCCGCGGCCTGGAACAGCAAAAGCCGCCCCGGTACACGGACGGCCTTTGCTCCACGGCGATTGTCTGCGAGCTCCAAGGGGACTTCGCCGGGGCGATTGCCGCCCTGGAGGAGGAAATCGCCTTGCTGGCCTCCGAGTGGAATACCGTCTCCGGCGAAACGGTGGAGGAGCGCCGCCGCGAGATCCTTCGGCTCAGAGGAAAGATGGAGAAATAGGAAAAGAAGGCCCGTCCGGGGAATCCGGGCGGGCCCTCTGCCGCCTCCGAAAAAAAGACCGCCGCCGCGAGATCCTACGGCGGTGGTCCAGATGATTTTACGGCACAAATACATACCGGCTCAGGCGGTCCATGGCCTCCTGAACCCGTGAGAGCGGCAGGGCCAGGTTGATGCGGATGTGACAGGGGCCGTGGAAGGAGCGGCCGTCCTGCCAGCCCACGCCCACGTCCCAGCCGGCCTGCTCCACCTCGTCCAGGGCCTTGCCGTGGGCCTCGCACCACTGCGTGCAGTCCAGGAAGAGCATATAGGTACCCTCCGGCTTGGTGACCCGGACGCCCTCAAAATGCTCATGGATATACTTCCAGGCGTAGTTTACGTTCTCCGTCAGGACCTGGCGCAGCTCGTCCAGCCACTGGGCCCCCTCTGGCTGGTAAGCTCCGATGAGGGCGTGCATGGAGAGCACGTTCATGGTGTTGTAGTGGGAGAGAGAGGACTCCTTCTTCATCCGGTCCCGCAGCCACTTGTTGTAGACAATGTGGTAGCTGCCCACCAGCCCGGCCAGGTTGAAGGTCTTGGAGGGGGCATAGAAGGCGGCGGTGCGGTTCCTGGCGTCCTCGGACACCGACTGGGTGGGGATATGCCGGCTGCCCACCAGGGTCAGGTCCGACCAGATCTCGTCAGAGACCACAAACACGTCGTAGTTCCGGAAGAGCTCCATGGCCCGCTCCAGCTCCCAGCGCTCCCACACCCGGCCGCAGGGGTTGTGGGGGGAACAGAGGATCGCGGCGTGGATGTTCTGCTCCGCCAGCTTCCGTTCCATATCCTGGTAGTCCATGCGCCAAATCTGATTTTCGTCCAGAACCAGGGGGCTGTGGACGATCTTATAGCCGTTGTTCCCCAGGGCCTCGGTAAAGCCCATGTAGGTGGGGGAGTGGACCAGCACCTTGTCCGCCTTGGAGCAGAGTACCCCCAGGGCGCTGAGCACGCCGCCCAGCACGCCGTTTTCATAGCCGATGCACTCCCGGGTCAGGCCGGAGACGCCGTTGCGCTCCTCTTGCCAGCGGATGATGGCGTTGAAGTACGCATCCGAGGGATCGAAGTAGCCGAAAGCGGGGTGGGCAATCCGGGCCTGGATGGCGGCGGGGATGGAGGGCGCGGTGGGGAAGTTCATGTCCGCCACCCACATGGGGATGATGTCAAACCCCTCCTTAGGGCGCGAGGGGGAGAAGCCGGGGCGGGAGCCCAGGGCGTCTACGGCGATCGCGTCCCTGCCCCGGCGGTCCATAATGGAGGTAAAATCGTATTTCATGGCATATCTATTCCCTTCTGTATCATTTCTGCTGTCTTTTGTGGGTATAGGGATATTTCAACGATGCGCGCGGCCTGCCTGCTGGGGTAGAGCCGGGCGGTCCAGGGGCAGGGAGGAATCTCCGGAGACTCCGGCGGGAGCTCCCCATCCTCCTGCACGTCCTCCCCGGAGAGGACTTCCGCCTCCTCTGGCGGGGATTCGTCAGATTCCGGCGGCTGCTCTGGTTCGTTCTCCCCGTCCGCCGGGGCCAGCTCCTCTGCTGGGGGAGGAGCGTCCGGCTTGTCCTCCCCCCGGCACAGCTCCTGCCAGAGGACATCCATGGCGGCGGCGACCTCCTCCTGAGAGGTGTCGGAGACAAACTGGACCGTCTGTTTTTCATGGGCCTCCCGGACGGCCAGCCGCAGCAAGTCCACCAGGGACTGGCTGTCGGAGAGGGTCATAACGCCGCCCAGATCCTCCGCGTCCGCCCGGTAGGCCATGCGGCAGGTGAGGGTGGAGAATCCGGCGCCGCCCTCGTAGGAGAAGGTGAGGCTCTCCAGCAGGTAGGACCCCAAAATGGTGTCCTGCCGGACCTCCAGGCTGGCGGCCCGGGCCAGGGAATAGGAGTTGGCCTCCTCATAGCAGCGGATGGTCCCGTCCTCCGCCCGCTGCTCCACCAGCATCATCAGGGAGTTGACCAGGTCCTGGTAGTTCTCCGCCCGCAGGGCGTCCTCGCCGCCGGAATCCCGGTAGCGGTCCGTATAGGGCTCCACCACGCTGTAGGACCGCTCCAGCAGGGACGCGCAGCCGCTCAGCAGCAGGCAGAGCGTTAGGAGCAGGGCGAGCCGCCTGGGGGAGCGGGAGCTGTGCAGATTCAAAAGCGGCCCTCCCTTCTCTGCGGCGGCGTCCCTTTTTGCCGCCAGACGCTCAATACCCGGCCTCCTGGTCAATAAGCACCACCTCCATATCCATAGAGGTCATCTTCTTGTAGAGGACCACCAGCCCCCGGCAGATGCGCTCCGGGCCGTTACAGTTGTAGCAGCGGTCCGCCTTGGCGGCGCAGGGGGTGTTCCGGCCCAGCCGCTGGGCGTTTTTAGGGGCCGCAACGTTTCTGGCCCGGTGGAGCGCGCTTTCAAAGTCCGGGGCGACCTTGTTTCGCCCCACCACGAAGTAAACCTTCTTGTGTCCATAGAGAGAGGACGCGACCCGGTTTCCGGTGCCGTCGATGTTGATGATCTCCCCGGTGTCCGCCGCGACGGCGTTGGCGGAGAGGAGGTAGACATCTGCGGAGGAGGCCATGCGCTGGACCTCCTTGGGGTCTCCGGGGGTGAAGCCGTGGCAGTAGAGGGTGTTATGGGCCCCGATGCTCTTCTGGAGGCCCAGCTGGGCGAGGGTCATGGACCCGCCCATGCCCACCGTCACGCCGTCGATCTGGCGGTTGAGGTAGGCGGCGGCCTCCTCTCCAGTGGCGAAGACGGAGACGGAAAAGCCGTTGCTCTCCAGTCTTTGCTTCAGTTTCTCGAACGCCATATTGCGTACCCTCCTGTTGTAAAAATGTTAAAATCACCCTTGCATTTAGGGGTAAAACAGGATAAAATAGCGGCGGGAACACAGTTGCGGCCAGCAGGGCAGGTCCCGCGCCTCCCGTTAAGCGGTCTCTCCGCCCGGCGCAGCAGTTCTGAATAACGCTACGGGCCTATTATACCTATTTTCCGCCGCATTTGCAAGCACGGAATTGGGAGTAGGCTCCGCTTTGCGTATGCAGGACGGCGGCGGGGCCCCCTTCTGTGTTCCCGGCAACCGGTCCCGGCGGGCCGCCTGGACCCCGCCGCAATAAGTAAAAAGGAGAAGAACGAGCATGAGAAAACGGTTTGCATCCCTGTTCCTGGCGCTGGTGATGGCGCTGTCGATGGTCCCTCCGGCCTTCGCGGCCAGCGGGAACCCGCCCTACTCCCTCCCCTATCTGAAGGATATCCAGGGGGCGGAGTACGTGCGGACGATCACCTATGACGACTATGTGTCGGACGGTGATACGTTTACCCAGTACACTGTGGATATCTATGACGTCCTGGTCTCATATTTGAGTAACAACGGCGACTGGTCCAAAATTATCGCCCCCTTCCGGGCCGCCTTCCAGGCTGCTGGTTATAGGGAGAGCGTGGAGCTGGACGAATACAACCAGGAGGAGTACGCATACGTCCTCGGCGGAGACGGCTTCTTCATTATGGGCGAAAAAGCCTCCCAGGCGGTGATGAACGAGAGCGGCATCGTCTATGTCGCCCATCTCTATCTGGCTCCAGACGCGGACGCCTCAACGGACACCCAGACTCCGGATTCCACGGCCTCCGGCGGCGCGTCCGGGCTGGACAACTTTAAAAAGGTCAACTCCTACACCGACGGACTCTTTACCGACGTGCCCGCCGGGTCCTGGTATGAGGACAGCGTCCGCACCGCCTATGAGCTGGACCTTGTGAAGGGCGCGGCTCCCGGCAGCTTTGACCCGAACGGCACCATGAGCGTTGGCGCGGCCCTGGCGCTGGCCTGCCGTCTCCACAGCATCTATCATACCGGCGAGGCTGTCTTTACCCAGGGCTCCCCCTGGTACCAGGTCTATGTGGACTACGCCCTGCAAAACAGCATCATCTCCCAGGGCCAGTTCAGTGACTTTAACGCCGACGCCACCCGCCGCCAGTTTGCCGGAATGCTGGCCAAGGCGTTCCCCAACGCCGCTCTGGAGGCGATCAACACCGTGGAGGACGGCGCCATCCCCGACGTGGCTGCCGGCTCCGGCAACTATACGGATATCTACGCCCTCTACCGGGCTGGCATCCTCACCGGCAGCGACACCGCCGGTTCCTTCGCCCCGGATACTACCATCAACCGGGCCGCTGTGGCCGCTATCGTCACCCGCATGGCCGCCCCCAGCTGGCGGCAGCACATGACCCTCAAGGCCACCCCTGTGACCCTCTACGCCGCCGATGGCCGCACGGTTGAAGTGGTCCCCAATCAGGTGGAGAGCTACCTCGCCGTGGGCTGGTACCGGGAAAAGCCCCAGCCCGTGACCCTATACGCCGTAGGCGGACGGACCATTCAGGTGGCCCCCAATGAGGTGGAAAGCTATCTCGCCGTGGGCTGGCTCCGGGAAGAGCCGGTGGTGCAGCCCCGGAATACCCCCATCCGCATCTACGGCCAGCCCAAGCCGTCCATTAACTCCGCCGACGGCGTCAGCTTCACCATCTATTGGAACTCCCACAGCGACAAGCCCATCAAGTATGCCCACTTCTACGTCACTCCCTACAACGGCGTGTGGGATGTGATGAAGTGTGACATTGGCCGGTTCTCCAACGCCGACGCCTACGTCACCGGGCCCATCTACAAGAACTCCACCTCCGCCAACTGGGCAGACTCCGACTACGGCAACTACTATGCCCTGGGCTACAGTGACGCCGCTGGAGGCCGAGGCCTGCGCCGCATCGACCGCAACGGGTCCTACTCCGACTTCTATGGCAGCCACGCCGTACGGGACGCCATGCTGGACGACGTGCTCATTGAGACCTACTGGGACTGCATGTGGTACAACAGCGATATTAAGTACATCCTCATTAACAAGGTGGTCATCGAGTACATGGACGGCACCTCCACCACCCTCACAGGCGACAAACTCGAAAACTGCTTCTATTAAGCCCCGGCGCACCACAGGCCAGCCGCTCTGCTTCCACAGGGCGGCTGGTTTTTTCGCGCCCGCTTTGTAGTATGTTTCACGCGAAACATATGTGCTAAATTCAAAATAAACGGGAAAGTTTTCCTTCTTTCGACGAAATTTACTTGACAAAAATAAATAAAACGTGTATAGTTAGCCGCAACAAACCAAACCGCACATAGAAGGAGGGCCTGCACATATGAAGGATCAAAAGGGACCAATCACGCTGGACCAGCTGCCGGTGGGGGGCAGCTGCGTCATCGAACAAGTGGGGAACCAGCGAGGCGCGGTGAAACGGCGGCTCATTGACATGGGCCTCACCCCGGGCACGGCGGTGGAGCTGGTGAAGACCGCCCCCTTCGGCGACCCCATGGAGCTGCGGCTGCGGGGCTACGAGCTGTCCCTGCGCAAGGAGGACGCCGCCCAGATCCGCATTCGCGTGGATGCCGCCGCCCTCCCTGCCCGGGAGACGGTGTCCGAGAGCGCCTACCACCTGGGCGGCTCCTGCCACGGCGACTGCGCCCGTTGCTCTATGGGCGGCGGCCAGTCATCCGGCTGCTCCGCCCCCGGGGATCTGGAGGCTATGCATCGGGCCCACCGCCACGAGCAGGAGCACCACCCCAACCTGTATGACCCCAAGGCCCACGACCAGCGCCAATGGAAAGTGGCCCTGGTGGGCAACCCCAACTGCGGCAAGACCACCCTCTTTAACGCCCTCACCGGCTCCAACCAATACGTGGGCAACTGGCCCGGCGTGACGGTAGAGAAAAAGGAGGGGGAGGCGCGGCTGGGAGAGTTCAGCTTCACGGTGGTGGACCTGCCGGGCATCTACTCCCTCTCCCCCTACTCCATGGAGGAGATGGTCGCCCGGAAATTCATCATCAACGAGCAGCCCGACGCCATTATCGACATTGTGGACGCCACCAACCTGGAGCGGAACCTGTACCTCACCATGCAGCTGCTGGAGCTGGAGCGGCCGGTGGTGCTGGCTGTGAACTTCATGGACGAGGTGGAGAAGAAGGGGGACATGATCGACTGCGGCCGCCTCTCCGCCCACCTGGGCGTCCCGGTGGTGCCCATTTCCGCCCGGGACGGGGTGAACATAGACAAGCTGGTCCAGGAGGCCCACCGGCAGATGCACACCGGCCTCACCGTGGAGCCGGACGACCTCTACGACGGCTTTACCCACGCCATCCACCACCGCATCGGGGAGCTGATCCACGACAGGGCCTACGCCAAGGGCATCCCCGCCCACTGGGCC
>CATIYU010000053.1 GCA_949739085.1 uncultured Eubacteriales bacterium
ATAGACACAGGCAGCGCCCCCTTCCAGGAAGGGAGCGGGCGCTGTCTCTCTATTCCGGCAGCCCCCGCCGGATGGCCGGCAGCCTGGAAAAATTTTGCGCAAACTGGATATTTTTTCCTTTCCCACCCTTGCGGAGCGGGGGGCAATAATGGTAGAATAGGGGTATTCATCCCGGCGGCATGTACAACAGAATAGGATAGCGGAACAGGAGGAACACAGAGCGCAGATCTGCGCAATGGGCCTTTTCCCCCGGGAAAAAGGCCCGGAAAACCGGAGGGAGGAAACAGTATGAAACGGGGACATCTTCTGGAACTTCTTCAAAGCGGCGCGCTCCTATCTCAGCTGGAACCAGTCTACGGCCAGGACGCCGGAGCGGCCAACGGGCGGCTGCGGGAGCTGGTTCTGGAATTCGCCGGCGTCTTTCCCTGCACGGATACGTCCGACACCTGGCTCTTTTCCACGCCAGGCCGGGCGGAATTGGGGGGCAGCCACACGGACCACCAGCGGGGACGCGGCCTGGCGGCGGCGGTAAATCTGGACACCATCGCCTGCGTGGTTCCCAACAGTTCTGGGATCATCCGGGTAAAATCCCGGGGCCACCGTATGGCGGCGGTGGAGCTGGAAAATCTCTCCATCCAGGAGGCGGAGATGGGGAACTCCCCCTCCCTGGTGCGGGGCGTGGCCGCCCGGCTGGGGCAGCTGGGCTATGCCATAGGCGGCTTTGACGCCTACACCACTAGCATTGTCCCAAGGGGCAGCGGGCTCAGCTCCTCGGCGGCGTTCGAAGTGCTGGTGGCCACCATTATGAACCACCTCTTTTGCGGCGGCGCACTGAGCCCCCTCCAGACGGCTCAGACCGCCCTGTACGCGGAAAACGTCTACTTCGGCAAACCCAGCGGCCTGCTGGACCAGCTGGCCTGCGCGTCGGGCGGGGTAATCGCCGCCGATTTCCACTTCCCCCGGGAACCCGCCGTCCGCCGCCTGCCCATGGACCTGGACGCCCAGGGCTACGCGCTGTGCATCGTGGACACCCGGGCCAGCCACGCGGACCTGGTCAGCGACTTTGCGGCCATCCCTCGGGAGATGGAGCAGGCGGCCGCCTGCTTTGGACAGAAAACACTGCGGGACGTGGACTACCAGGAATTTCTGCGGGAGATCCCCCGGGTCCGGGCCAGCTGCGGCGACCGGGCGGTGCTGCGGGCCTATCACTTCTTCCAGGAGGACCGGCGGGTGCTGCGGCAATGGGAGGCCCTGGAGCAGGGGGACTTCCCCGCCTTTCTCCAGTGCGCCCGGGCCTCCGGCCTGTCCTCTTTCATGTACCTGCAAAACGTGAGCAACCACAAGGACAGCCGCTTCCAGCCGCTGGCCCTGCTCCAGGCCCTGGCAGAGGAGCTGCTGGAGGACGCCGGCGCGGTGCGGGTCCAGGGCGGAGGCTTCGCGGGTACGGTGGAGGCGTTCGTTCCCCTGCTGCGGCTGGAGCGGTTCATTCAGGGTATGGAGGACATGGCCGGGCAGGGGTCCTGCCACGCCGTCCGCCTGCGCGGGGCGGGGTCCGTCCTGCTGGCCTGCTGACGTCCGCCTATTGAAAAAGGAGGCTTTGCCATGCTCTACGAAACCATCCCACTATCCGTCCCCGGCGCGGAGGACCCCGCGCTGCTGACGGCCTACGTCCCGGAGAGCTTTCCCGAGCTGGGGCCGGACCGGCGGCGGACCGCGCTGATCATCTGCCCTGGCGGCGGCTACCAGGCCCGCTCTCACCGGGAGGGGGAGCCGGTGGCGCTGCGGTTCGCCGGGCTGGGCTACGCCGTCTTTATTCTACACTACGGCGTGGCGCCCCAGGCCCGCTGGCCCGTGCCGCAGAGGCAGCTTCTGGCCGCCATCGACCACGTGCGCACCAACGCGGAGCGCTACCACGCCGACCCCGCCGCTGTGATTCCCATGGGCTTCTCCGCCGGCGGCCATCTGGCCGGCTGCGCGGCCACCATGTGGAACAAGCCAGAGGTGTACCGCGCCCTAAAAAAGAAGTCCCACGCCTTCCGGCCGGACGGCGCGGTGCTCTGTTATCCCGTGGTCACCAGCGGGGAGCACGCCCACCGGGACTCCTTTGTGAACCTCCTGGGGGACCGCTATGACGAGCTGCTGGAGACTGTCTCCCTGGAGAGGCGGGTCACCCGCCGGACGCCGCCCATGTTCCTCTGGCACACGGCGGATGACACCTCCGTCCCCATGGAGAACGCCCTGCTGCTGGACAAGGCCCTGACCGCCAGGGGCGTGGACCACGAGCTTCGGGTCTATCCCCACGGCAGCCACGGCCAGTCCCTGGCGGACCGGACGGTGTTTGCCCCCGACCAAATGCACAGGCTCTCGGTGTCCTGCGGGGTGTGGGTATCCCACTGCGACGCCTGGCTTCAGCACCATTTCGGAAGTTCTAACCGTAAGGAGGTTATCGCGCCATGAGTGAATTTCGTATCGCCCTGCTGCAGCTGCTCCCCACTGGCTCCCTGGCTGGGAACCTGGAAAAGGGGCTGGAGTGGTGCCGCAGGGCAAAGGCCATGGGGGCGGATCTGGCCCTCTTTCCAGAGATGTGGAGCAACGGCTATGCTATGGAACAGCCCCTGGAGGCCCTCCGGCGGGACGCCGTGGCTCGGGACGGCAGCTTCGTCCAGGCCTTTGGGGCGCTGGCCGGCGAGCTGGATATGGCCATTGCCGTCACCTACCTGGAGCAGTATGCGCCCATGCCCCGGAACACCGTGACCGTCTTTGACCGCCGCGGGCGGGAAACGCTGACCTACGCCAAGGTCCACACCTGCGACTTTGGGGAGGAACGAAACCTGACCCCGGGAGACGGCTTTGCCGCCGCCGCCCTGGACACCCGGGAGGGCCCGGTGCAGATCGGGGCCATGATCTGCTACGACCGGGAGTTCCCGGAGAGCGCCCGCGTCCTGATGCTCCAGGGCGCGGAGATCATCC
Organism: uncultured Eubacteriales bacterium; assembly: GCA_949739085.1. The sequence continues at coordinate 2,971 of CATIYU010000053.1, forward strand.
TGGTACCCAACGCCTGCCCCATGGAGCTCAACCGCCTCAGCCAGCTCCGGGCCCGGGCGTTCGAGAACATGGTGGGCGTTGCCACCTGCAACTACCCCTACGGCCAGCCGGACTGCAATGGCCACTCCACCGCCTTTGACGGCGTGGCCTACGGCGAAATCCGCCCCGGCGTCGTGGAGGCCCGGGATACCCTGGTAGTAGAGGCCGGGGAGGCGGAGGGCATCTACCTGGCCTCCTTCCCTCTGGACACCATACGGGACTACCGGGCCCAGGAGGTCCACGGCAACGCCTACCGCAGGCCCGCCCAATACAGCCTGCTGCTGTCGGAGGACGTCCAGCCCCCCTTCCAGCGGTCCGACGCCCGGCGGTAAATACCAGGGAGGCTCCCGCGGAACCGGGGGCCTCCCTTTTGTGGTTCAGAAAATCTTAATACTTTTTTCTCAGAAGTACCTTGACAGCAGATGCATAATCTGCTATGATAGCACCATGACATGCCGGACGCCGCAAGGCGGCGGCTTGAAAGGAGTGTTTGGATTGTCCATTTCATCAGATACCCTGCGGGGCCACACGGATACCATTATCCTGACCCAGCTGATGCAGGGCGATAACTACGGCTACGAGATCAACAAGACCGTCCAGCAGCGCACCGGCGGGCAGTACGGCTTCAAGGAGGCCACTCTCTACACCGCCTTTAAGCGCCTGGAGTCCGGCGGCTATATCACCTCCTATTGGGGAGAGGACGGCCCCAGCGCCCGGCGGCGGTACTATTCCATCACCGAGGCGGGACGCAAGTACTGCGAGGAGAGCCGTGCGGAGTGGCAGAACACAAGGGCCCTGCTGGATGCCTTGATTTTTATGGAGGACTGAACCATGGAAAGAATGAAAATGAAATTCATTATCGCGGTGACGGAGCGCCTGTCCTCCGCTGCGGAGAGCGGCGCCAAGGTGGAGCTCATCGAGGAGCTCAGCGACAACCTCTACAGCCGCTGGCAGGACCTCGTCTCCAACGGCATGGACGAGGACGAGGCCTACCGCCAGGCCCTGGATGAGCTGGGCGACGTGGACGAGCTGCTGGCCTACCTGGCCAGCCTGGGTCCCGACGGGGAGCTGCCCAAGCAGGACTCCTCCTTCCGGGACTTCACCAACGAGCTACTTCACGGCGTGGAGGGCATTGTCCGGGAGACCATGAACCAGACCAAGGACGCGGTGGACCAGGCCACGGTCATTGTCCGCAATGTGGCGGATAAGATCAAGGAGAAGTATCCCGAAGGCTTCAAGGGCCGGGTTTACGTCCACCTGGACGGCGACGGGCAGGACGGCAGCGGAGAGGACGCCTGCGGCCCGGAACAGCCGGAGGAACCGGGTAAGGGCTGGTCCTTTGCCGTGGGCTACAACCGGGACCGGGGCGGCTTCTTCTGTGAGGGCAGCCATCCCTCCTCCAGCCAGCGGGTGAGCGGCACCGTCTTCCCCTCCCAGGACCTGAAGAGCGTGGACATTCAGCTGGTCAACGGCGATGTCACCATCAACCTGGACAGCGACCCCGATGCCGACGTCCGCCTGGAGGGCGACACGGACGCGCTGGAAGTCCGGGTGGACGGCAGCGCTGGCGTCCTCTCCATCCGGCAGGGGAACACCGCCAGCAGCCGGTTCTTCTTCTACCGCGGCCTAGCCCGCGCGGATGTGGAGCTGACCCTCCCTCAGCGGTTCTGGGACCTCTTGCAGATCTCTACCACCAGCGGGGACGTGGACATCGGCGACGGCCTGGAGGCCGGAAAGCTGGCTATTAAAACCACCAGTGGCGACGCCAGCTTTGGCGGCGTGAAATGCTCCGAGATCTCCTTCCACTCCGCCAGCGGCGACCTGGAGTGCGACGGTACGGCGGGCGAGGTCTACGCGGAATCCTCTAGCGGCGACCTGACGCTGGAAGGCGTGTTCGGTTCCGTCCGGGCCGGTACGGCCAGCGGCGACGTGGAGCTCTCCGGCAGCATCCATACCCTGCGGTGCAGCAGCGCCAGCGGCGACGTGACGGTGGAGACGGACGTCCCGCCGGATCAACTGGATATCTCCTCCAAGTCCGGCGACTGCGACGTCACCATGCCCGGCGGCCAGGGTTTTACCCTCCAGTTCAGCACCGTCAGCGGCGATCTGGACACCGACTTCCCCCTGGTAGGGCCCGTGGGCTCGCGGTCCGGCGAGGCCATGTACCTGGACGGCGGTGGCAAAACTTTCCACATCTCCAGCGTCAGCGGCGATATCTCTCTGCACCAGATGTAAGCACATCATTCATTTAGAGAGGAAATGAGAAACATGAATAAGCGTACCACTGATATTGTTGCATATCTGACTTATGTGGGCCTCCTGATCGCCTTGGTGGCGGGAGAACGGGAGCAGAGCAAGTTCCACCTGAACCAGTCCCTGGTGATCTGGCTGGCCGGAACCGTGGTGGGCCTGGTGTCCAGGCTTCCCCTTATCGGCTGGATCATTGGCTCCGTGGGCGGTCTCTTCTGCGGCATCTGCTGGTTTATCGGCATCATTAACGCCATTCAGGGCGTGGAGCGTGAGGTCCCCGTGCTGGGACAAATCCGGCTGCTGCATTAATTCTTCCAACTAAATCAGGCACAGCTGCTTTCCGCGGCTGTGCCTATTTTTTCCGATGGACCGCCGGAAGGCGCGGAAAAAGTGCCTCCATTCCAGGGAATGGAGGCACTTTTCTCTATACGTACTGCTGCTTCAAAACGTCGATAACGCCCCGGGTGGTCAGCCGCAGGGTGGGGATCACCGGCAGGGACATAAAACTGAGGGTCATAAAGGGGTCGATGTCCCGACTGACCCCCAGCCTGAAGGCAGCGGCCTTGGCGTTCTCCAGGGCCTCGTTGACCTCCTCCAGGGCGCCGTCGCTCATAAGGCCCGCAATGGGCAGGGCCACCTCCCCCAGGACGCGGCCATCCTCTAGCACCACAATGCCCCCCTTGTTTTCCGCCACCCGGTTGGCCGCCGCGGCCATGTCCTCCTCGTTGGCCCCCACAACAATAATGTTGTGGGAGTCGTGGGAAACGCTGGTGGCCACCGCTCCCCGCTGGAGGCCGTAGCCCTGCAAGTACCCAACGCCAATGTGGTGGGTATTCTTGTGCCGCTCCACCACCGCGATTTTCAGGATATCCCACTCCACGTCGATGTGGTCGGAGTAGCCGCAGTCCTGGGTGACGATCTCCCCGGGCACCATGCCGATGATGCCCCGGGGGCGGCGCTCCACGAAGTCCCCAGCCGTCAGGCGGGCCAGGTGGAAGGTGTCGTGGGCCTTCCGGACCAGATAGGGGTCGATCTCCGGGGCGGGGAAGTCCCGGACCCCCCCGCCGCTGTACATCTCCACGCCCTTTTTGTACACGCGCTGGATGTTGAAATCCTGGAAGTTGTCGATGACCACGAAATCCGCCAGATAGCCCGGGGCGATGGCCCCCCGGTTGTTCAGCAGGAAATACCGGGCCGCGTGGTGGCAGGCCCCCTTCACCGCCACAATGGGGTCCACCCCCTGCCGGATGGCCTCCCGGACGCTGTAGTCGATGTGGCCCTTCTCCAGGAGGTCGCTGGGGTGCTTGTCGTCGCAGCAGAACATGCACCGGTCCGCGTACTTCTCCGTCAGCAGGGGCAGCAGAGCCTGCAAATTCCGGGCGGCGGTGCCCTCCCGGATCATGATGAACTGCCCCCGCTCCAGCTTGGCAATGGCGTC
>CATIYU010000054.1 GCA_949739085.1 uncultured Eubacteriales bacterium
GCTCTCCTGCCGGCGGCACTGGCTGGGCAAGGCCGTGCAGGCGGGGCTGTCCGCCCTTCTGGCGGCGGCGGTCTGGGCGGCCCTGTTCTAGGCGGGACGCCGGGGCAGAACAATTTTCCCCTTTGCAACCGGCCCGGATTATGGTATACTTACCAGTACCAATCCCCACCGGGAGAAAAGAGGAAACACTATGGATGTGAAAAAAATCCTTTCCGCCGTGGACCACACCCTGCTGAGCCAGGGCGCCACCTGGGAGGAAATCCGGGCCGTCTGCGACGACGCCATCCAGTATGGAGCCGCCTCCGCCTGCATTCCGGCGTCCTACGTCCGGGCGGCGAAGGACTACGTGGGGGACAAGCTCCCCATCTGTACCGTCGTCGGCTTCCCCAACGGCTACTCCACCACCGCCGCCAAGTGCTTTGAGACCGCGGACGCGGTGAAAAACGGCGCGGACGAGATCGACATGGTTATCAACATCGGCTGGGTGAAGGACCGCCGCTGGGAGGACCTGCTCGCGGAGATCCGCGCCGTAAAGGCGGCCTGCGGCGGCAAGCTGCTGAAGGTGATTATCGAGACCTGCCTCCTCACGGAGGAGGAGAAAATTAAGATGTGCGAGACCGTCTCTCAGTCCGGCGCGGAGTATATCAAGACCTCCACTGGCTTCGCCGGAGGCGGCGCCACCCGGGAGGACGTGGCCCTCTTCGCCCGGCACGCGGCCCCCCATCTGAAAATCAAGGCCGCCGGTGGCATCGCCTCCCTCCAGGACGCGGAGGACTTCCTGGCCCTGGGCGCTTCCCGGCTGGGCACCAGCCGGATTGTGAAGGCCGCGAAGGGCCTGGAGGGAACCGGATACTAGTAAGCCGCCCCCAAATCTCCCAAACATACACAGAAACAGAAAGGAATGACTTCTATGCCTACTCCCCACAACGCCGCAAATCCCGGCGAGTTCGCCCCCACCGTCCTCATGCCCGGCGACCCCCTGCGGGCCAAATTCATCGCGGAAACCTTTTTGGAGAACGCCCGGCTGGTTAACAACGTCCGGGGTATCCACGGCTACACCGGCACCTATAAGCACATCCCCGTCTCCGTCATGGCCTCCGGCATGGGTATGCCCTCCATCGGCATCTACTCCCACGAGCTCTACGCCCAGTACGGCGTGGAGAACATCATCCGCATCGGCTCCGCCGGGGCCATCAGCGGCAAGCTGAAGCTCCGGGACGTGGTGGCCGCCCAGGGGGCCTGCACCAACTCCAACTTCGCCCATCAGTACGGCCTCCCCGGCGCCTTCGCCCCCATCGCGGATTTCACCCTCCTGGAGACCGCTGTCTCCGCCGCCCGGGAGCTGGGCGTGGAGATGCCCGTGGGGAACCTCCTCTCCTCCGACACCTTCTACGACGCCTCCAACTCCACCATGAAGTGGGCGTCCATGGGGGTGCTGGCAGTGGAGATGGAGGCGGCCGCCCTCTACATGACCGCCGCCTACCTGGGCAAGCGGGCCCTGGCCATCTGCTCCATCTCCGACAGCATTGTCACCGGCGAGGCGCTCCCCGCCGCCGACCGGCAGAACACCTTCACCACCATGATGCGCATTGCCCTGGAAACCGCCATAAAAATGGCGGGATAGCAGGCCCTTTTTTCGTCAATTTCACAAATTTTTCTTCTAACAGCCTCAAATTCCGGCCAAAACTTTGCGTTTTCCCCGTTGCTTTATGGCGGCGGATACGGTATAATGTGCCATATGCCAGCCGGACGGACTGCCGCGCCGGAGGGCAAATTATGTAAGGAAGGTTGACTGATACCCATGAAAAAGAAGTTATTGGCCCTGCTGCTGGCCCTGTCCATGGTTCTGGCCCTGGCGGCCTGCGGCGGCGGCAACAATCAGGGCGGTTCCAGCGCTAACGACCCCGACAAGATCAGCGACACCATGACCAGTGAGGACAACAAGTACGTTATCGCCATGGTCACCGACGTGGGCCAGCTGAAGGACAAGAGCTTTAACCAGGGCACCTGGAACGGCGTGAAGCTCTACGCCAGCGCCAACGACAAGTCCTATAAGTACTACCAGCCCGCCAACGGCGACAGCGCCACCGACGAGGACCGCTATCAGGCCTACAAGGCCGCTATCGACGGCGGCGCGGAGGTCATCGTGGCCCCCGGCTTCCTCCAGGAGGCCGCCATGGTCCGGGCCGCTTCCGAGCACCCGGAGGTAAAGTTTATCTTCATTGACGGCTATCCCCTCTCCGACGCCAGCGGCAACGTCCTCACCAACGTGGTGGGCGTGTGCTTCCACGAGGAGCAGTGCGGCTACCTGGCCGGTTACGCGGCCGTGGTGGAGGGCTACACCAAGCTGGGCTTCACCGGCGGCGGCGGCGGCACCAACCCCGCTGTAAACCGCTACGGCTACGGCTTCGTCCAGGGCGCCCAGGCGGCTGCCGCTGAGAAGAGCGCCAACGTGGAGATTCAGTACAGCTACCTGTACGGCGACGGCTACTCCGCCTCCGACGCCCTCCAGACCCAGATTAACGGCTGGTACTCCGCTGGCACCGAGGTGGTCTTCGCCTGCGGCGGCTCCATGTGCAACAGCGTCTTCGCCGCCGCCGCCGCCAACAACGCCATCTCCATCGGCGTGGACGTGGACCAGTCCGGCGACTCCAACACCGTCATGACCTCCGCCGTGAAGGGCCTCGCTGAGGCCGCCAGCCTCATGCTGGGCAACTACTTCGACGGCAAGTGGGACAGCATCGGCGGTCAGGCGGTGAACCTGGGCGTGGACGACAACGCGGTGGGCCTGCCCTTCGCTACCTCCAAGTTTGAGCAGTTCAAGGAGGAGGACTACAACAAGATGGTCGAGGGCATGAAGACCGGCGGCTCCATCCAGGTCAACGGCGACTACGAAGCCTTCCTGGCTGGCGGCGAGACCTTCGCCAACGTCACCGTCAACTTTGTGAAGTAAACAGCATTCGCTCCCAAAAGAAGCGGCGTGACTTCGGTCACGCCGTTTTTTTCGTTTACTCCGCCGTCATCTTCCCTCGGAACGCCGCCACCGCGCCCACCAGCGCCACAGCGGCCCAGCCCGCCACCCACACCAGCGCCAGCGCCATGGCGGACCAGTCCCCCGCCAGGGCGGCCCGCCCGGCGTCCACCGCGCGGCAGAAGGGCAGCAGGTTTGCCAGGGCCCGGAACCAGCCGCCCACCAGGTCCAGATCAAACCACGCCCCGGAGAGCAGGGCCGCGGCGTTGGTCAGCAGTGCGCCGCAGAGGCCGCCCACCTGCTTGTCGTTAAAGAGGGACCCGCACAGCAGCCCCAGGGCGATGAAGAAGACGTCCGCCGGAACCAGCGCCAGCACCGCCGCCGCCGCGTTCCACCCCGGCCTCAGCCCCAGACAGAACGCCGTCAGGTAGCACAGGACGCTCTGGGCCGCGCACATTGGCAGCAGCGGCAGGGTGTAGCCTAGGATAAAGTCCCGGGCCGCCAGGGGCGAGGAGAACAGGCGGGTGAGAAAGGCGGTGGAGAGGTCCTTGGCGATGAGAGTGGCGGAAAAGAGGGTGATGAAGCTCAGGCCGAACATGGCAATGCCCGGAGCCAGCCGCTCCATGGTGAACAGCTCCACCGGCACGTTGGCCTGTATGGCCGTCAGAAGCAGCAGCAGCGCGATGGGGAACCCCAGCCCAAAGCCCACATTCACCGGGTCCCGCAGAATTTCACGGCTGTTGCGGAGGGAGAATACGCCCATCACGCCGCCCCCTTTCCCTCCGCCAGAGCCACAAAGGCGTCCTCAAAGCGGTCCGTCCCGGTGGTGGACATCAGCTCCGCCGGGGCCCCCACCGCCCGCAGGCGGCCCGCCGCCATAACCCCCACCCGGTCGCTGAGGGCCTCCGCCTCCTCCAGGTAGTGGGTGGTGAGGACCACCGTGACCCGGCCCCGCAGTCCCTGGACAACGCCCCACAGCTCCCGCCGGGCCAGCACGTCCAGGCCCAGGGTGGGCTCGTCCAGGAAGAGGATCTCCGGCTCCGCGATGAGGGCCATAGCGATGCTCAGCCGCCGCCGCCAGCCCCCGGAGAGGGTTTTTGCCCGGCTTCCCGACACCTCCTCCAGCCCCAGCTCCTCCAGAACCGCCTGGACCCGGGGCCTCCGCCTGCCGTAGACGCCCGCCATCAGCTCCAGGTTCTCCCGGGCCGTCAGGTTGGGGGCTACGGCGGTCTCCTGGGGGGAGACGCTGATTTTCCTCTTTACCGCCGCCGGGGCGGTGCGGATGCTGTCCCCCAACAGCACCGCGTCTCCGCTGTCGGGCCGGACCAAGCAGGAGAGCATTTTAATGGTGGTGGACTTCCCCGCCCCGTTGACCCCCAGCAGGGAGAAGAGCTCCCCCCGGCGGATGGTCAGGCTCAGGCCGTCCACGGCGGCGGTCTCGCCGTAGCGCTTGGTCAGGTCTGCGATCTCAATGGCTGTCACGGTCTTCCGCCTCCTTTTTCTCCCGGCGGGAGAGGTTCGTCATCTCGTTGGCCATGGCCAGGAACCCCTCGTTGTCCACAATGGCGATGCCCCGCTCCCTGTCCGCCAGCAGCAGGAGCATGTCGCCGGGCTCGATGGCAAACATCTCCCGGACCTCCTTGGGAATGACGATCTGCCCTTTTTCCCCCACCTTGACGGAGCTCATGAACTTGTCCTTTGGCATTTTCATGGGCATAGTATACCACCTTTCCTATATATATGAATTGTATAACTTGTTATACCGCAAAATGAGGGCCTTGTCAAGAGAGCGGGCAGCTCTCCGTGAAGAAGAACTGCCCGGTCAATCAGGAATTTATCATTCTTTTTCTGAAATGTATTAATGATAACATGCCGATTGGAGAAAAATACGCGCACCAACATTCAAGCGCGATAACTCCACCTATGTTGTTTTCTCCAATTGACAGTATTCCTGTCATTGGCATAATAAAGCAGGGAAAAAAGAATACTCCATGCCCTAGCATGAGGTTCTTTAACCACTGGTCCGCTTTTACCTTCGCATCTATTGTCAATCCCACAAAAAATGTTGAGAGCGCCATCATTCCATATCCAAGCAAATCGTAATGAAAAAATAGTCCACCTTTGGAATAATCAAGTATTTTCATGAGCTGTTCATCAAGTGGGTCCAGCCGGACAGACGTTGTCTGCGCAAAATAAACAAGAAATATCAAAACAGCATAAACCGCCGCAAATACCATTCCAATGTTGGCTGCAACCCTATGTTTTTCGTCACTCTCATTACAAAAACCAGCCGACATCATTATGTACCCAATGGGTAATATCATACACACAAAATAACATCCAAAGTTAAACGGGATTAGCATACAGACGGCGAACAATATCACTGAAATTGTTACGATCAACGCCCCCACGCCTGCTATGGTCTGATTCATCCTGATACCTCCACAAATGTATATGGAATGCTCTGAGTATATCATAGTCAATTTTCAGTTTCAATCTGTGATTTATCAAATTGCCATCGTTTCAAACCAACAAGCACAAAAGGTAAAAAAGCGGCGGGGAGCGCTATGCGCCCCCCGTCTCTTAGAGGAAGGATTTCAGCTCCTGGATATTATTCTCCTCTGTTTTTAACAGGCGGTTGGCCAGCTCCACCGCCTCACGGTCGCCCCGGTCCTTCAGGCCGTGGATGCGCCGGGTCATCTGGACCGTGCCCATGGTGGAACCCCGGATCATCATTTCCGCAATGCGGCTGGGGGACTGGTCCCCCAAGGTCCGGGCCCGCAGGGCCAGGCCGCTCACCGCCTCGCTGAGCGCGCCCGGGCTCTGGGGCGCGCCGCCCCGGCGGCGGATGGCGTTCTCAGCCTCCACCGCGATTTCGCTGTACTCCGTCATCTGGCGGCGGAGGGCCTGGCGGAGCGGCGGTTCGTCCACCATCTCCAGCACCTTGGGAATTGTTCCCCGGCCCATCTCCGCGTTCTTGTGGACATATTGCAGCAGTTCCGTGTTTTCAGGCATATCACATCACCCCCGGCTTTAGCATTCCGCGAAGAAGGGGGGACATGCCCGGAAAAATCCTCTTTTTATGCCAAATAGTACTTTGTAACGCCGAAGAGCCGGGCCAGCTGCAATTTTGCCGCCGTGCTCTCGCCGCTCTGGTACCACACGGTGGCGGTCTGCCCGGCCTTGGGCTGGTAGATGCAGTAGGCGCACTCATAGCGGTCGGAGTAGTAGACGTTCACGCCGTCCATGGCCAGAATCTTTTCCACCTCCCGGTGGGTGACGGCCTCGCTGGAGACGATCCGCCCCCCGGAGGTAATGGTCCGCACGCCGCCCGCAGTGAGCCGCAGGGCGGTCCGGCTCATATCCGTCCCCCGGTCCTTCAGCTGCCGCAGGGCGTTGTACAGGTCCGCCAGGGGCTCCAGCGGGGTGGTGGGCATGTCGTCCCCCGGGTCCGCCTTGGGGGTCTGGACGGCGATCTGGGTATAATTGGTCATATAGGCCAGCCGGGTGGAGTTAGCGTAGAGCCGGTCGTAGACCCGCACCAGCATGGCGGCGGCCTGTTCCCGGGTGGCGGTACCGGCCGGGTGGAAGCGGCCGTCTCCCACGCCGCCGATAATGCCCATCTCATAGGCCAGGGAGATGAAGCCCTTATTGGTGGTCACGTCGGTAAAAGGGGAGCTGTAGCTCCCGACGGTACCGGCCAGGGAGGTGTAGCCCAACCCGCGCACCAGCATGGCGGCCATCTCCTCCCGGGTGATATTGTCCGTGGGGCGGAAGGCGTGTCCGGCGGCGGAGAGGGCCCCGTTGGCGGCGGCGGTCTCCACCGCGCCGTAGAACCAGCGGTCCGCCGTCACGTCGGAGAAGGTGGCCTTCTGGGGCAGAGCCTCCTCCCAGCGGAACAGGCGCACCAGCGCCGTGACAAAGGCGGCCCTTGTAACGGGCTGGCCCAGGCCGAAGGAGCCGTCCCCCAGGCCGTAGAAGAGGCCCAGCTCCGTGGCGCGGGTGACGCTCTCCTCGGACCAGTGTCCATCGGGGACGTCGCTGTAGCCGGAGGCGGCGAAGGCGGGCAGGGACAGGCCCAGACACAAGATCAGGGCCAATAAGAGCGCGGTAAAACGCTTTTTCATGATAGAGAACCTCTTTCTTCCGTAGAATGCGGCTATTCTATCAGATTTTTTCCCGTCCGTCAAATCGAAAGCTGTCGGATTACTCCCCGCTGTCCTGACACCCGTGGTCGTGGCCGCAGCAGCCGCCCTCCCCGCAGGCGTCGCAGGGGTGGTCGTAGGGCAGGCCCTTGCGCTTGTAGTAGTCCGCCACCGCGGCCTTTACCGCCTGCTCCGCCAGCACCGAGCAGTGGACCTTCACCGCCGGGAGGCCGTCCAGGGCCTCCACCACCGCCTGGTTGGTGAGGGTGAGGGCCTCGCTGAGGGGCTTGCCCTTAATCATGTCGGTGGCAATCGAGCTGGTGGCGATGGCGGAGGCGCAGCCGAAGGTCTGGAACTTGACGTCCTCGATCACCTCGCCCTCGCCGATTTTCAGGTACATGCGCATAATGTCGCCGCACTTGGCGTTGCCCACTTCTCCGACGCCGTCCGCATCC
>CATIYU010000055.1 GCA_949739085.1 uncultured Eubacteriales bacterium
AAACACTTTTGAGAGCGGCCCTGACCGACAGGATCAACGACCGGGAGGTTTATATGAAGGGCGTGGACGCCAGCTATCACTATGAGGGCTATGATGTTTTCAAGACAGCAGATATAAAAGGTGAGCGCCCTCCCGAAAAAGCCTGACCGGGACACACGACAAATGCACAGACATAAAATTACGGCAAGACCGCACCTGCGGTCTTGCTGTTTTCATATGGCTGAAATAGACGATAAGATATTTAAAGAATTTTGTGCAAAAATATCACAACTTATAGAGCGCGTTTTTGCGGATATGCCAAGTAAATCTCAAAAATTCAGAAGAAACTGTGTTCAATTCTTGAAACCGTTTGCAGTGGTGCTGTGGTTTTGAGGGCAGGATGCTGCTATAAGTTGGTCTCCAAAATCACATGTTCATTGCAAAAATAAGCATGTACTCTTTTCTGAACAGCGGAAGAAGATTGCCTGCTTTTTACGGCCAACGAATATTATCAACAGGATGAAATGCCACACAAAGTACCTAAATTGTTAAATTTCCCTGCGGATATTTATGATTTTTCCTATTCAAAGTAGGATTTTTTCCGAATTTTGCAGATTCCCCTTGACGAACCGGGTTGAGAACGCTATAATGCAGATGCAGTGAATTTTTGTGAGATACTATGATAACGTCTGAAATAAGACGCGCATAATATCTTACAAATAATGACACCCAAGAGGGCTGTAGCAATTCGTTGCTATGGCCCTTTTTGTACCCATTTTTCCGCCCCTATATCCCCCGATTTTCTCCCTTCAGGGGGATTCTTCATGCAAAAAGTCCTAATTTCTTCCTAGTCTATCCCCCAAAACTCCCCAGGCTCCCTGCTTGGATAGGCCGAAACTTGCGCTAAAAACAGAAAATTTGAGCATAAAGTGCAACGTTCTGCTCTAAAACCTCTCCACAGGTTTCCCCCGGAAGGGGCGATGGTCAGGGAAACGAGTGGGGATTTGCTTGGGGATTCGTCTGCGAAAGATGCCTCTGGAAGAGAAAAAACACGGCGATTTCGTGGGGGCGGACGAGCAAGGAAAATGCGGGAAAAAGTTGCAGAAATTGAGTTTTTTGAAGTCGGAAATCATGCTGGAAATGGACATCTTCCGGCAGTCGAAGTAACAAAATTTTCAGACAACACGCGTCCCAACGCTTCATACACTTTTTCAATCATTTTTCACTCATTAGAATTTGTCTGATATCGCTTTACGTTTTGGGCTTCTCTATGTAGTAGCCTGTTTCCGCGCTCCTTAAAAGCTGGTGGTTTATGTCACGGTATTTCTGATAGACGCTATCACCTTGCATAAAGGGTAAAAGGCAGATTTCAGAGAACGCTTGTCATTGTTGATTGTGCGGCAGGCTATGCCCCCGATCTCTCATGCGTAAAGCCCATTCTTCCGCGTCAGACAGCTCCACACTTTCGATGTGACACGCATCCAGCGGGTCGCTCTCCAATAGCTTCATCATCTGTTCCCGGCTCCTTACTGTGTTTGCCGCACATTTCCCCGGTGGCGGTTCTGCTTTGCGTAGAACTGGCAGACAGTCACTTTTTGCCGATAGGGTCTATCCCACTGTCAAGATCTTTCTGGATTTCCTTTTCCCGTAGGGATATGTCCTCCCGTTTTCCGGCTGGGGTCTTGTCCGTAGGCACTAACTTCCAAGCATAGACAAATTCGATTTTTACTAAACAGGAGTTTCACCCCCGCATGGTTCTCATGCAGCCCTATCCATTGCCTGCGACGCTTTGAACGCTCGGACTGTGGCGGTAAGGGAGTATCATTATATTCTGCGCTGTCGTCGCCCGCAAGCTGCTAAACTTGTTCCCCGGCGCGGTGTTGGCCGCTCGGCTTTTCCCCTACGAGGAAAAGCGTCATAGCGCACCTGCTGTATAGCTCGGCGCAAAAGGGACGTATCCGATCTGCCCTATGCTGCGCCGCCGTTATCTTATATAACTTTGCGGTTTCGTATCCTATACCTGAACTTGCCCTGGTAATTACTATGTACCCAGCAGTTGCAAGAACACATGACAAAGTTAGACGATAAAATTGATTTTTACTGTAGAGAAATAGAACGCACATTAAGAGAATAATTAGATTAAGGAAATACGCCTATTTTCTTTCCGAAAGGATTAGAAACAGGCGTATTTTTTATTGTATATAGAATTATTTGTGTTTATTGTGGAAATCTTCCGTTAAGTGTGATATACTATTGGTAGAAAGTTTTTTCTAAACAGAAATAGACAAACGGGACTATTACCAATGAATGTGGGTATTCTTCCGCCGCTTGGCAATTAGGCGTACAAGCTGAGCCTGATAAAAGAAGATGCGGAATCTGTTTTGATGGATCTGATCTCCGCTACCATTGACCGGCCTATGGCATTATCTATCACATCAGGCGAAATCATTGCCGGCAGTTGCGGCACAAACAACGGGCAGAAATATACGCTGGCAAATCTACACCCGAGGATCGGCAGCCGCCCCCACCGGCAATTCGCGATCTGCCGGTGGACAAGCCGGGCAGCGGCCAGGAACTGGAGAAGCTGTTTCTGGAGTTCCTACAGGAACGGGTGCGGTAAGTGTACATAAAAAGGGGGCCGCCACTTGCAGCCCTTCCCATTAGTACCACTCAGCGACCAAGAATCTCCATAACCTGCTCTAAAGTTACTTTAAAGCACTCCGCAATTACAGTGAAGTCAATAAGTCCTTTTCATACAGCAACGCTTGCTTTCAAGGTCTCTTCACGGCCCTTTGCATAGCCACTTCTGCGTTCGTCCAGCATTTTTGCGCTAACGTCATATACGGCACATCCAATTCCTTGTCGCTGCGAACTGCCTGCGTCCGCTTCCGCGCCTCCTTGGCCAGGGACGTTTCATAGGCTTTTTCCACATCGTTCGTGCGGATCAAGTCCAAAAGCTCTAAAATCGGCTTACTAGCGTTTGCCTCCGTATACCGGCTGTTCAAAAAGGAGCCGTGAGCCCCGTCCTCGTAGGCCAAATCCATACCCTTCAGGAAGGACACCCTCTCCCCTATAGCCTTGGCAATGTGGAAATAGTCAAAGCGGCATACGAAGATAACGTAGCTGCCGGAAAGGCTTGTGTAGTCCGCGCCCCTCAGATGGCGGTCTTTATTGACAGCTTGGGGCCCAAGCTGCGGGAGAAGCTAATCTGGCATCTCCACCGGCTGTCCACTGCTCCACGTCCTGGACTGCGGGAGTCCCCAAGCGTTTCTCCGTGGAAGAGTACCGCAGCCTCTATTAAGTCCGGGAGCGGTGCAAAATCATTGTCCACATCATCTTTATCATCCGCTCAGGCGGCGAAATCCTGCTCCTACACGCCTTTATTACTGTGGTGCAGAATCTCAACGGCAGCCAGCAGCTCAATCAAGAACTGTACCCTATCCCCGGCGGCGGCCCCGCAGAAGCTTATCGAGGAGTCCCTCGAATTGAACGGCTTCCTGTACACCTTCGCGGACATCGTGAAAACGGAAAATCGGGTGGCGGTCTTCCAGAGCAAACCGGTGGACGCCTTTACCAGAAACCATGATGTGGACGTGATATGACTTCATTTGACTCTGCGGTTCCTGAGATCTGTCCGGGCGTCCGTAAGCAGCCGGGTTCTACCCTCCGCCATATCTTCCAGTCCCTCCTGCATAAAGCCCATAGAGTTCGAGACACCCGGCCAAGGTCTCATATGCCTCAATGCATGACTGCGAGGTCACATTTCCCATTTTTGTATGAATAAATAGCCGCGAATTCCCCTTAGCGCACATTTGGCGCACAAGACAAAAAAGCCGGGGGCGCCAAAAAATATATGTCTAGTTTTGTCGAAATCAAGGTTAGAATGACGCGCTACAGTTCAGGAGCACAGTTAGACTACAGGGGAAAGTGCCACAGCATTTATCAACGGCGATCTCTGAGACAATGGGGCGGGATAGCGGCCCCTCAGAACAGCTGGAAGGAGGCGAAGACGCCCCCCGGCTTTTGGGGCCGCACTGTGCGATGCCGCACCTATCGAACAATCGAAAAATGTAATCAAAAAAGCAGTCCCACGCCGCTTGACTTCTCAGCTGGGGATCTCTGGCCCAAAAGCCCACTAACGCAAACGCTTCCTCTTTCTCGGTGGCGTAAGCGTCAAGCCCCGCATAGAACCGCCGCCGGTTCTAGGAGACCGTCCGGGCGGCAGTCTGTTTTAGTGCCGCTTCCACCTGATAGAGCATATCCAGGCTCCAGGGCAGGAAATAACTGGTATCTATTTCGGGGAACTCACTCAACTCCTTGAACAGACCGGTAATATTCTCCAATCTTTCCCGCCCGGCAAATGATCTCCACCGGCATGAGGACTCCGGCGGCGTTCCCGGCATGGCCGCACACATGGAGCAGGCCAGCAATCCGCACCACTGTTCCCACATATTTCCCACCCACCCAGATCTTCCGTAAGCCGTGGCTCTATTTCGTGTGTATCCTCTCCAACTCACTGCGGGCGTCATCTGTCATTTTGATAATATGTGGCTTGTCTGTATCAGGGATAGACAGCAGCCGGTATACAGCCCGCTCATCACGTTGAAGATATCCCCCTCACTGGAAACCAGCGCCATCTTCTCCAGGTCCTCCAGTTCGTGGAAAAGCATCATGATAAAGGGTATAGTCAAAACGCAACAGAAAAACCGAGGCTGATTTTGCCTAAAATATCGCCAACATAAATAAAATCCCTGTATTCATTACGAATACAGGGATTTTATTTGGCGCGGAAGGAGGGATTTGAACCCTCGCACGTTGTTTAGACGTCTACTCCCTTAGCAGGGGAGCCCCTTCGGCCACTTGGGTACTTCCGCAAATATAAAAATGAAAGGATTTGAGAAACCGGCAAAATGGCGGAGAGAGTGGGATTCGAACCCACGGATGCTTGCGCATCGCCGGTTTTCAAGACCGGTTCCTTAAACCGCTCGGACATCTCTCCCGATCGCGCTTATCATATCACAGTCAGAGCCGCTTGTCAACTGCCGGTTTGCACAAAAACCCTTGCATGTCCCAGGCAAATCATATATAATGACATAACGGAGAAAGGAAAGGGGGAATCATCCAGTGGCGGAAACAGAAAAAAGCGGGAACTACGTGGTTGAGATGCTGCGTATTACCAAGGTATTCCCTGGCATCGTGGCCAACGACGACATTACCCTCCAGCTCCGGCGGGGGGAGATCCACGCCCTGCTGGGGGAGAACGGCGCGGGCAAAAGCACCCTCATGAGCGTGCTCTTCGGCCTCTACCAGCCCGAGGAGGGCGAGATCCGTATGGACGGGAAGCGGGTGGAGATCCGCGACCCTAACGACGCCAACGCCCTGCACATCGGTATGGTCCACCAGCATTTTAAGCTGGTGGAGTGCTTCACGGTGCTGGACAACATCATTATGGGCGTGGAGCCCTGCAGCCATGGCTTCCTTCAAAAGGGGGAGGCCCGGGAGAAGGTCAAGGCCCTCTCTGAGAAGTACGGTCTTCACGTGGACCCCGACGCCCTGGTGGAGGACATCACCGTGGGCATGCAGCAGCGCACCGAGATTTTGAAGATGCTGTACCGGGAGAATGAGATCCTGATTTTCGACGAGCCCACCGCCGTGCTGACGCCCCAGGAGATCGACGAGCTGATGCAGATTATGAAGAATCTGGCCGGCGAGGGCAAGAGCATCCTCTTCATCTCCCACAAGCTGGCGGAGATCATGTCGGTGGCCAACCGCTGCTCCGTGCTGCGCAAGGGAAAGTACATCGGCACCGTGGACATCGCCACCAGCTCCCAGGAGGAGCTGAGCCGGATGATGGTGGGCCGGGACGTGAACTTCGTGGTGGAGAAGGCCCCCGCCAAGCCCGGCGAGGTGGTGCTGGACGTGAAGGGAATGACCGTGGCCTCCAAGCGCCACGGGAACAATGCGGTGAAAAATGTCTCCTTCCAGGTCCGCCGGGGCGAGATCGTCTGCATCGCGGGCATCGACGGCAACGGCCAGACGGAGCTGGTCTACGGCATCTCCGGTCTGGAGCCGTTGAAGGAGGGCGCGCTGACCCTGAACGGCCGGGACATTACCAAGGCCCCCATCCGCAAGCGGAACACCTCCGGCATGAGCCACATCCCCGAGGACCGGCACAAGCACGGCTTGGTGCTGGACTACAGTCTGGAGGACAACATGGTGCTCCAGCGCTATTTTGAGAGCCACTTTGTCACCCCCGCGGGCTTCCTGAAACGGCGGGCCATCCGGGAGTACGCCGTGGGC
>CATIYU010000056.1 GCA_949739085.1 uncultured Eubacteriales bacterium
CAGGGCGTAGCCGATAATGACGCCGTTGTACAGCTCGCCCTTGTTAATCCGGATGACGTACTTGGAAATGGCCAGCACGACTTCCGTGTTAATCAGGCCGAACGCCAGAGAGGCAAGAAACAGCCACCAAGGGATGGGAAAGCGGGTATAAAATGTAACATACGAGCGGAAGGAGAATTTTTCCTTTTGCTGCTCCCTGTCCTTACCGTTCTGCACCATATCAGCGCTCCTCCTCTCCATTTTCCATCATTTCCCGACAATAGGAATTGGAAGCCATAACGTCCTCCCGCTCCCCGGCGGCCTCCACCTGCCCGTCCCGCAGGACGACCACGTAATCCGCGTTGCTGATGGTCTGGGCGTCGTGGGCCACATAGACCACGGTTTTTCCGGCCATCACACTGCGGATACTGGCCCATACGCCAGCCTTACCGCCGATGTCCATGGCGGCGGTGGCCTCGTCCAGCAGCAGGCAGTCCGGCTTTTTCAGCAGGGCGCGGGCCACGGAAAACCGCTGGCGCTGCCCCCCGGAGAGGCTGGCGCCGTTCTCGCCGACCAGGGCGTCGTAGCCCAGGGGCTGGCTGCGGACATAATCCAGAATGCCCACGGCGGCGCACGCCTCGTCCAGCTCCTCTTCCGAGGGCTTCCGGCCCAGCCCGTGGAGCAGATTCTCCCGGATGGTCCCGGCGTACATGACGCTCTCCTGGGTCACATACCCCAGGGCCTGGCGGAAGCTGGACAGGGAGTAGTCCGCCGTATCCCTGCCGCCCACCCGGATGGTTCCGCCCGACAGGGGGTAGAGCCGGTCAACGAGGTTGAGCAGGGTGGATTTGCCTGAACCGGAGGGCCCCACCACGGCGGTGATCCGCCCGGCGGGGATGTCCAGATCCAGGCCCTGGAACAGCGGCTTGCCGCCATAGGAAAAGTCCACCTTCTCCAGCTGGATGCCGCCGGAAACAGAGGACGCGGCCTCTCCGGCGTCCAGCTGCTCCTCCGGCTCGTCCATGATCTCCGCCACCCGGTCCACCGCGCCCTGAGCGGCCTTGAAGGACGTCCAATAGACGCAGTAGGCACCCAGGATATTGGTCAGCTGGGTGGCAAAGCCGTAATAGGCGATCCACTGCGTGAGATTCAAAGCGCCAGAGGCGTAGTAGCCCCGGCCCACCAGGATAATCACAATGGCCTGCAGCGCGGTGGAGATGGCGTAGATGGGCACGCCCAGGCCGGTAATCCAGATGTTCATACCGGCGGCCCGGTAGCTGGCCCTCATCCTCTCCTCCCCCGCCCGGGCCTCCTTTTCCTCGGTTCCCATGGATTTGATGAGCATCAGGTTATTGGTTCGCTCGGCCACGGCGGCGGTGAGCTGGGCGGTGCGGCGGTTGATGAGGTCCTGTACGCCGAACTTCAGGCGGCCCATGATAAAGCTGATGAGGATATTCACCGGCAGCACCGCCACCAGGGACCACATCAGCGCCCCGTCATAGCTGGCGACCTTCTGGAGAATCACAAAGCTGGAGTACGCGGTGGTAATAATCTGGAGGAACACCTTCATAATGAGACTGCTGATGCTGGAAATATCCGTGGTAATCCGACTAAGCAGCTCCTTGGGGTTGTTCTTCTCATAGAACCGCAGGGGCAGGCGGACCGTTTTGCACCAGACCATCCGCCGGAGGTTCCGGTCTATACGGGCTACGCACAGGTTGTTTACCAGGCCGCTAGCCGAGCTGAGGAGCAGGGAGAGAATCTGGTAAAACAGGTATGGCAGCACCACCGCCGTCAGCCCCACATTTCCTGCAAAGAGGGCGGCGCTGTACTCGGTGGTCCCAACGCCCACATTGGCGATCACCACGCTGGTGGCCAAATAGCCGGCAATCCACAGGTACGGAAGCCTGGCCTTGCCCAGCATGGCGAAAAACCGGCGGAAACTGCCGTATTTTAAGCGAAAGATTGCGCTGGAATCCATGGGGCTCTTCCTCCTTTAAACATACAAAGCCCGCCCCCGCCTCTTGAACTGGGGCGAAGGCAGGCTCCGGTATTATTTACTGGTCAACGCGTTGAAATCCGCCAGCACGGCGTCCTTCTGGGCGTAGTCCGCTGAGAAGGCGACGGCGAAATTCCCGTTGCTGGCCTCAGTTTGCAGCACAGCCGCGCCGCCCATGTAGACCATGGCGCCGTTGTTCGCGGCCATGCTCTGGAAGTAGTTGGTATAGGCCTCAGAAGGCGTGGCGGAATCCCACCACATCAGCCACAGCCCGCCGTAGTCCTCCGCCCGGTCGGCAAAGGGGGCGAAGGGGATGTCCCCGCCGGTGTTGTCGGTCAGGTAGCCCTCGGTGGTGAGCATATCCACCGGAGCCGCGTCCTTGGCTATGTAGCCCTTTTCCGTGAGATAGGACACCATTTCGTCATAGGTGCAGGTCTTGGGGTCAACGCTTTTAGCGCCGCCGCAGGCGGCCAGACTCAGGGCCAGCAGCAGAGCCAGCAGTGTGCAAAGAGTGCGTTTTGCAGCCGTTTTCATGGGAAGAATCCTCCTTAAAAAATTTGGGGTGAGCTGATTGTAGCATACGCGGAAACACGGGGAAAGCGCCCTTGTCGATTCTGTCCGGAAGGGCGCGTATTTTGTCCCGGATTACGCGTACATAAACTGAGCGATCACTTCCTTCACCGCCTGGGGCTGCATGACGCCCACGTGGCTGGCCACCAGCTGCCCGTCCTTGTAAAAGTGGATGGTAGGGACGGCGGTAATCTGGAACTCCTCCGCGATCTCCGGGTTCTCGGTGGTGTTGAGCTTGACGATGTTCAGGAAGGGGATCTCCGCCTCAATGTCCTCCAGGATTTGGGAGAACAGCTTGCAGGGGACGCAGGTGGTGCCGTAGAAGTCGGCAATTACGAAATCCTCCGCGATGAGCTCCTTGAAATTGGTCTTGTCCGCAGTCTGAATGGCCATGGTGTTATCCTCCCTTAATAAAATTCTTTGATGTACTCCGCCAGCACGGTGTACACGTGTCCGGCATATTGGTTAAAGATGAAGGTCTCCAGGGAGTTGGCCTCTCTGGCCTTCTCCTCCGTGGTGTGCCAGGACTTGACATAGTCCGCGATAAACGCCTCATAGTCCGCCTCGCCAGGCTGAAAGCCGTCCGTCTGGGCGTACCAGCGGCCCAGCAGATACCGGCACAGGCTGTCCCATCCCTCGTACTGGACCATCGCCACCAGCTCGTGGTAGCTCTTCACCGGGATGCGGCCCGCGAACTGCTGCGGGGTCATCTCCTCCAGGACCATCCCCTCCTGGCGGCACAGCGTCCGGCAGCGGTTCAGCTCCCGATTCACGACGGCGGCCCAGTCCTCCCGGCACAGGACAAATTCCGAGCCGCTGATAACGGCCCGCATAACCTGCTTCTGCGGCTCAAAGAGCGCCTCCTGAAAGGCGGACGCTTTCTGCTGCGCCAGCAGGTATGCCTGGTATTCCGGCACCGTGCGGACGCCCTCCAGGCCCAGCTTTTCCACCATCTCATCGCTGGGTTCGGGAACCACGCGGTTCATGACGCCTGTCAGCGTGAGGGTCACCCTGCCCTCCGGCAGCTCAAGCTCCCGCCTCTCCCCCGCCGCCATGCCAATGGACAGCGCCTCAATTTCCTTGTGGAACATCCCGCTGCCCGCTACGAAGCGCACCTTTTCCTTGTTAAACCTGGAACAGCCGGACTCCAGACGGCACACCGCCTGGTCGCCGGAGGAGACCCGCGTCCCCTCCTCCCAGCGGATATAGGGATTTGCCAGGCGGCGCAGCTCCTTCTCCAGAGCGGCCTCGTCCCGGACGAAGGGCTTGAGCAGGGGCTTCACGTCCACGCTCCGATAGTCCATGACCCGCAATACTCTTGATTTCATGCCATACCTCCTATTTTTCCGCTTGTTTCAGCTCGTTCAGATATTCCACCGCGCTGTGCAGCGCCACGTTTCCCTCGCCAGCCGCCTTGACGTACTGATAGGGCCGTCCCGTGCAGTCTCCGGCGGCAAAGCAGCCCGGCAGATTGGTCCGCTGCTGCCGGTCCGTCTGGATGTGTCCGCCCTCCGCCGCCAGTCCCGGCAGCAGCGCCGCGGGGGCCACACAGGGCCGCAGGCAGAATACGCCGTCCACCTCCACCGTCTCGCCGCCGCAGACGGCACCTGCGGCCCGGTCCTCCCCCAGAATCTCCGTGGGGTAGCCCACCACATGCCGCACATTCTCCCGGCGGACGCCGCAGTCCTTGTAGCTGGTGCAGAGGAACACGTGGGAGGCCAGCCCCGCCAGAAATTCGATCTCCTCCTCCAGCTGCGGGTCCGTGCAAACCACGGCGATCCGCTTTCCCCGGTACAGCTCCCCGTCGCATGTGGCGCAGTAGCTGACGCCCTTGCCCAGCAGGCGGCTCTCGCCGGGAATCTCCCGGCTGCCGGACACGCCGGTGGCCAGGATGACGGTTTTTCCATCGTACATCTTCTCGTTGACTAGTGCGATATAATATCCGCCCATGTCATAGATGGCGTTTACCCGCTCCTCCAGAATGGAAATCCCCAGACTGCCGGTCTGGCGCAGGAAGGCGTCCCGCATCTCCGGTCCGGTGACCGCGGGAAGCCCGGGGTAGTTCAGGATCCGCCCGGCCTTTTCGATTTTGGCGCTCAGCGACCTGGAGCCGAACCAGAGAAAGTCCAGCCCCCTCGCCTTCGCGCTCAGCGCGGCGGACACGCCTGCCGGACCGCTGCCAATAATCAGCAAATCATACATACCTGGGACGCCCCTTTTTTGTTATTTGATATTAACATACAGCATTTTCACAGGGAATCAATAGCCGCTGTCGATTCCGACCCAAAAGCGGTCGATTCTGTACCGGCGGCAGATGTTGGGCAAGCCCTCTCTTTGCTCCCCGGCCGCCGGACCCGCTCCATGCGCCCGGTCAAGCACATCCCGCTCATTGGGACTGCTCTCATAGATTTTCCCGCCCTTTTCATACACACCTGACCGTCCGGCTGAAATGGCGATCGAATTGAAAGGGAAAAATCTGCTGCGTACTTGACAAATATCGTTTATTGGCGTATAATCAGGGACGCAATCTTATCCGCCGGTGTGATGGAATTGGTAGACGTAGCGGACTCAAAATCCGCCGCTGGCGACAGCGTACCGGTTCGAGTCCGGTCACCGGCACCAGATGAAATAGGG
>CATIYU010000057.1 GCA_949739085.1 uncultured Eubacteriales bacterium
ACCGAAGGAGGAGGATACTATGTCGAACACACCCAACGAGCGCGAGGAGACTACCGTTTCCTTCGAGGAAAATTATGTAGACGAAAACATACTGGCGGACAACAGCAGCAAAACCAAAGAATTCATCAAAAAATTTATGAAGCGCAAGACCGCGGTGGTGGCCTTCTTCATCATGGTCTTCCTGCTGCTGATCGCCATTATCGGGCCCCATATCACCCCCTATGACCCGAACTACTTTGACTACGACAATATCCTGTCGCCCCCCAGTGCGGAGCACTGGTTCGGCACGGACCACTTCGGCTACGACATCTTCAGCCGCATTCTGGCCGGCGCGCCCCTCACCCTGGGCGTGGCCCTGTCCTCGGTCATCGTGGGCGCGGCCCTGGGCACGGTCTTGGGCCTGCTGGCCGGCTACTACGGCGGCTGGATTGAGATGCTGGTCATGCGCGGCGCCGACGTGCTCTTCAGCTTCCCGGACATCCTGCTGGCCATCGCCATCGTGGCCATCCTGGGCCCCGGCATTTTCAACGTGTTTATCGCCGTGGCGGTCTTTACCGTGCCCAGCTTCGCCCGCATGATGCGCAGCGCCACCCTGTCGGTGAAAAACTCCCTCTATGTGGAGGTGGCCCGCAGCCTCGGCTGTAAGGACGGCCGCATCCTCTTCCTGCACATCTTCCCCGGCACCATCCAGTCGCTGATCGTCAACTTCACCATGCGTATCGGTTCGGCCATCATGGCGGGTTCCGGCCTGAGTTTCCTGGGCTTCGGCGCCAATGTCACGGACCCGGAGTGGGGCGCCATGCTCTCCCAGAGCCGCACCTACCTGGGCACCGCGCCCCACATGGTGTATTTTCCCGCTCTGGTAATTTTCATTACCGTTCTGGCCTTCAACCTCTTCGGCGACGGCCTGCGCGACACCCTGGATCCGAAGCTCAAGTGATGCGGCGAATAGGAAAAGGAGTAACGATATGCAGAAAGAAGTTTTGCTGAAGGTAGATGAGTTACGCACTGAATTCTTTTCCAGCAAGAAGAGCAGCGTCACTGCGGTGGACAAAGTCTCCTTCCAGATCTATAAGGGAGAAATTCTGGGCCTGGTGGGCGAGTCCGGCTGCGGCAAGAGCGTAACGAGCTTATCCATCATGCGTCTGCTGCGGGACACCCCCGGCAAGGTCACCAACGGCCAGGCGGTTCTGGACGGCCTGGACCTCCTCAGCGCCTCCGAGCCGGAGATTCGGAAAATCCGCGGCGGGAAGATGAGCATGATCTTCCAGGAGCCCATGAGCGCCCTGAACCCGTCCATGCGCATTGACCGGCAGATGATGGAGACGATCATGCTCCACACCAGCATGAACAAGGAGGAGGCCCGCAAGCACGCGGCTTCCATGCTGAGCAAGGTGGGCATCCCCGACCCGCCCCGGGTGCTGAAGAACTACCCCCACCAGCTCTCCGGCGGTATGAGCCAACGCGTGATGATCGCCATGGCCCTCAGCTGCGACCCGCAGCTGCTCATTGCCGACGAACCCACCACCGCCTTGGACGTGACCATCCAGGCGCAGATCCTGGAGCTGATGAAGAAGCTGCAAAAGGAGGACCAATCCAGCATCCTGCTCATCACCCACGACCTGGGCGTGGTGGCGGAGATGTGCTCCCGGGTTATCGTCATGTACGCGGGCAAGATCGTGGAGGAGGCCCCTGTGGAGCAGCTGTTCGCCACTCCCACCCACCCGTACACCCAGGGCCTGATCGCCTCCGTGCCCAAGCTGGGTTCCGGCGTGAAGGTGCTGCCCAGCATCCCGGGGAGCGTGCCGGACCTGGCCTCCATGCCCAGCGGATGCCGCTTCGCGCCCCGGTGCAAATACGCCACGGAGAAGTGCCACGCCCAGGAGCCGGAGCTGGTCACCGTAGGCGAAGACCAGAGGTGCCGCTGTTGGCTGAAACAGGAAGGATAGGGGGATGCTGAGAATGGAAAAAATTGTTTCTTTAAAGAATGTATCGAAAACCTTCCCCGTGGGCAAATCGCTGCTGGGAAGACCCACGAAGTTCGTCCACGCGGTCAACAACGTGAGTTTTGACGTGTTCAAGGGTGAGACGTTCTCCATCGTGGGGGAGTCCGGCTGCGGCAAGAGCACCACCGGACGCATTATCAACCACCTGCTGGTCCCCGACAGCGGCGAGGTCTGGTTCCAGGACAAGGAGATCTCCAAAATCAGTCAGGACGAGATGCGCCCCCTGCGCAAGGACATGCAGATGATCTTCCAGGACCCGGCGGGCAGTCTGAACCCCCGTATGCGGGTCTCGGAGCTGATTGAGGAGCCCCTCATTGTCCATACCAATATGAGCGCGGAGGAGCGGGCCAAGGTGGTAGGCGAGCTGCTGGGCATCGTGGGCCTCAGCTCCAAGCACGCCCGGCGCTACCCCCACGAGTTCTCCGGCGGTCAGAAGCAGCGCATCGGCATCGCCCGGGCCCTGACGGTAAACCCCAAGCTGGTTATCGCCGACGAGCCCATCTCCGCCTTGGACGTGTCCATCCAGGCCCAGGTGCTGAACCTGCTCCATAAGCTCCAGGAGGAATATAAGCTGACGTACGTATTCATCTCCCACGACCTGTCGGTGGTGGAGATGATCTCCGACCGCATCGCGGTCATGTATCTGGGCTTTGTGGTGGAGACGGCCCCCAAGTCCCAGCTGTATGCCAACCCTGTCCACCCCTACACCGAGGCACTGCTCTCCGCCGTGCCCATTCCCGACCCTACTCTTCAAAAGGAGCGGATCATTCTGGAGGGCGATATCCCCAGTACCATCAACCTGCCGGCGGGCTGCCCCTTCGCGGCCCGGTGCAAGAAGTGCGGCAAGGAGTGCCTGGAGCAGCGTCCGGAGACCAAGGAGGTCGAGCCCGGACACTTTGTAGCCTGCCACAAGTGCTGATTTTGTCCTGAAATTGTATTCTTGTTAGGAGAACAACTATATGAACAAACCACTGATTGAAGCTTGCGTGGACTCCCACGCCTCCTGTATGGCCGCGGCCCGCGGCGGCGCGGACCGTCTGGAGCTGTGCGCCCACCTGGCTATCGGCGGCACCACCCCCTCCCCCGTCGTGTTCCGACAGGTCCAGCGGGACTGTGATGTGAAGATCAACGTCCTCATCCGGCCCCGCTTTGGCGATTTCCTCTACACGGACATTGAGATGGAGGAGATGTGCGAGGAGATCAAGACCTTCCGGGAGCTGGGAGCCAACGGCGTCGTCATCGGCGCGCTGACCCCGGAGGGCGAGCTGGATGTGGAGAAAATGCAGCGCCTGATGGACTGCGCGGGCGGCATTGACGTCACCCTCCACCGGGCTTTCGACATGACCCGTGACCCCTTCGCCGCCCTGGAGACGGCCATTTCCCTGGGCTGCAAGACCATCCTGACCTCCGGCCAGGCCGGGGACGTGGTGGCAGGCAAGGAAATTTTGAAGGAGGTCTACACCAAGGCGGCGGGCCGGATTGACATTATGGCCGGCTGCGGCGTGAAAAAGTGGAACATCCAGGAAATCCACGACTACGCCGGCATCCGCGTATTCCACACCACTGGCCGCAAGGGTGTGCTGGACAGCGGCATGGTCTACCGCAAGAGCACGGTGTCCATGGGCCTGCCCTCCCTCTCCGAGTACGAGATCTGGCAGACGGACGAGCAGGAGTTCCGTGAGTGCGCCCAGATCGTCCACGCCTTTGCCTGAGGGACCCACACGAAACATCATCCAGGAGAAACACTATGATTTTTTCATCCCACGTGCGGGAAACCGCAGAAAAGAAATTCGCGGCCCTGCTGGAGCGGGCCGGTGAGGTGCGCAAGGGGGAGATTTTGGCGGCTCTGGAGGCGGCGGACGCCAGCGAGGACGTGCTCCTGGCGGCCAAGTGGATCTGCGCCAACAGTCCCCTCAGCGACCTGGCCAACTATGATTTTTCCCTCTTCCTCTCCTGCGCGGAGCACGGCGTCTTCCTCCTGCAAAATTCCCTCTTTTCGGAGGAAATTCCGGAGGATATCTTCCTCAACTATGTGCTCCATGTCCGGGTCAACGAGGAGGAGCTGTGCGACTGCCGCAAGTTCTTCTACAGCCAGCTGTCTGACCGGGTCCGGGGCCTCTCCATGCAGGACGCGGTGCTGGAGGCCAACTACTGGAACGCGGAGAACGTGATGTACCAGGCCACCGACGGCCGGACCATCTCCGCCCTGTGGGCCTACCGCTCCGCCTACGGGCGTTGCGGCGAGGAGTCCGCCTTTGGCGTGAACGTCTTCCGCTCCCTGGGCATTCCCGCCCGGCAGATCTACACCCCCCGCTGGGCCCACTGCGACGACAACCACGCCTGGGTTGAGGTGTGGTGCGGCGGACAGTGGCGGTTCCTGGGGGCCTGCGAGCCGGAGGAGGTGCTCAACAAGGGTTGGTTTACCAACGCCTCCAGCCGGGCCATGCTGATCCACAGCCGCTGCTTTGGAGAGATCTCCGGCGAGGAGGTCATCTCCCGGATGGGGATGGCCTATTTCCTCAACAACCTCAAGCTCTACGCGGTGACCAAACGGCTCACCGTAGCGGTAAAGGACCCCGCCGGTGCGCCGGTGGAGGGCGCCCAGGTGTCCTTCGGCATTCTCAACTACTCCGACATCTTCCCCGCCGCTGTGGTCACTACCGGCCCGGACGGCACAGCCGCCCTCACCTGCGGACTGGGCAGCATTGACATCCACGTCAAGAAGGGGGACGTCTTCTGCGAGCGGATGGTCTACACTCCCGACGTGGACACGGTGGAGATGGTCCTACAGCGGGAGGAGCCGGCGTGCGGCGTCTGGGTGAACTTCGTCTCCGCCGCCCCCCGGGACCAGATCGTCAACGGGGCGAAGCCCACAGAGGCGCAAAAAGAACTAGGCATGAAAAAGACCGCCGCCGCCAACGCCAAGCGGGAGCAGCGGGTGGCCGGTATGTTCGACGAGGCCAAGGCCCGGTCCGTCGTGGAGCAGGGCGGCTACAGCCATGAGATCTACGACCTGCTCTTTGAGAGCCGGGGCAATGTGGACCGGCTCATAGCCTTCCTGGAGGACAAGGACTTCTCTTCTCAGGAGAAGGAGGCCCTGCTGCTGACCCTTTCCAAGAAGGACCGGCGGGACGTGGACCCGGACATCCTCCGGGAAGCGCTGACCCTGACCCGGGGCTATACCGCCGGACAGCCGGAACTGTTCTACCCCTACGTCGTCTGCCCCCGGGTGTTTACCGAGCCCCTGACCAAGAACCGCCAGTTCATTCTGGACTACTTCACCGAGGCCCAGAAGGCGGACTTCCGGGCGAATCCGCAAAACGTCTGGCGCTATATTCAGCAGAACATCGGCTTCGACCCGTCTGTGGAGTACGGGCAGATCGTCACGAGGCCCGTGGGTGCGCTGACAGTGAAGAACGCCAGCCCCCTGTCCCAGAAGATTCTCTTTGTCTCCATCTGCCGGGCTCTGGGCGTCGCCGCCCGGATGAACCCAGTGGACCACGGAGCGGAGTACTGGCAGGACGGGGCGTTCCAGCCGGTGGAGCCCCTCAGCGAGGGCAGCGGCACCTTGGTCTTTGAGAAGGAGCAGGAGGAGACCTGGCAGTACGGGCCGGACTTTTCCGTGAGTATGCTGGTGGACGGCGCGTACCAGCGGCTGGACCTGTCCCGTGAGAAGTGGGAGGGCAACCAGCTGAAGGTCCCGGCCAACGGCGGCGACTACCGGATTATCACGGACAACCGCCTGCCCAACGGCAGCATCCACGCCAGCAAGTACCATTTCCATCTGGTGGACGGCGGCTCCATGTCCGTCAAGCTGCAAAAGTTCCAGGCGGACCTCTCCCAGATGCTGGACAACTTCGCTCTGGACGAGTTCAAGGCGGCGGACGAGGCGGGCAACACCGTTCTGGGCAGCCAGCTGACCAAGAACCGCGCAGTCCTTATGTGGCTTGAGGAGGGTATGGAGCCCACGGAGCACATCCTCAACGAGATGCTGGAGCAGGAGGAGGACTTCCGGAACCTGCCAGCGGACATCGTTTTCCTGGTGCGGGGGAAGGAGGCTCTGGAAAACGCCAAGCTGCAAAAGGTGCTGACAGCCTTCCCGAACATCCGCGTCTGCTACGACAGCTTTGTGCCCAACGTGGAGACCATCGCCCGGCGTATGTATGTGGACCCGGAGAAACTCCCCCTGATTGTGGTCACGACAGCGGAGCTGAACGCGGTCTATGCGTGCAGCGGCTACAACGTGGGCAGCGGGGATATGATCGTCAAGATCTGTGGCCATTCTTTTAACTGAAATCCGCAGTTAGCGCGGTGAAACGAACAGGGAGCGCACGGCGAAATGCCGTGCGCTCCTGCTTATCCTAAAAAGGCGTTGGGGTCGATGGGCTCGCCGTCCTTTGTGACGCTGAAATGGAGGTGGGCGCCCAGCCCTGCCTCGCTGAGGGACGAATTGCCCACCGTGCCGATAATCTGGCCGGTTACCACCTCGTCCCCGGCCAGAACGCTGGTCTCCGGCTGGAGGCTGGCGTAGGTGGTGACATGGCCGTCCTGATGGTCAATGACGATGGTGGTGCCCAAGCGGCCGTCCTGCTCCACAGAGAGGACCGTCCCAGCCGATGCGGCTACCACCGCCGTGCCCGCCGCTGCCTGGATATCAATACCATCGTGGGTGCGCCAGTCGCCCAGTGTGGCGTCGTAGGCCAGCTGGTCAATGGAGAAGACCGCCACCGTCTCGCCGTTCAGGGGGGCGACCACCGGCTCGGGTTCCGGGGTGGACTCCAGAACAGTGGAGGCCGGTTTTTCCGCATCATCCTCTGTCCGGGCGGGCCGGGGTATGGGCCGCTCCACGATCACGGGCTCCTCGGAGATCACCGGCTTTGCGGGCTCCTCTTCGTTGGAGGATACGCTCTGGTTGGGACCGGGGTCCGTCTGGTCCACGGGCTGGACCGGGTCCTCATCGGGGGATACGGTGTTGTTGTTCAGCAGGGCAAAATAGCCAACCACTCCGGCTGCGAGAACGCAGACAAGCAGGGCTATGTAGAAGCCCATGCCGCCGAAAATGGA